>JAWLDT010000029.1:0-27437 GCA_041686485.1 Bacteroidales bacterium
ATCATAGCCCTGGGACATGCGCTTAAAGAACAAGGCTTTACCCACATGAACTGGAACCTGGGATGTCCTTTTGCCAGAATAGCCAGGAAAAAGAGAGGGTCTGGCCTTCTGCCATATCCGGAGTTGGTAGATCGTATACTTCAGGAAGTTTGTAAAGAGGTACCCATTGCAATTTCTATAAAGACTCGTATGGGCTACAACAACGCAAACGAGATTATTCCTGTCTTAAACGTCCTGAACAATCATCCGGTACGTCATATCATCATTCATCCCCGCACCGGAGAACAGATGTACCGTGGTCAGGCACAGCCCGAAGCGTTTGCAGAGTGCCTGAGTATTTCGAAACACCCTTTGATCTACAATGGTGATATTTACAACGTCTCCCAATACAGAAAGCTGCAAGCCCGCTTCCCGGAGCAGCTAACCTGGATGCTGGGGCGGGGTGCCCTTATCAACCCGTTTCTTCCGGCTGCCATTCGCGATTATGATTATACGGATACTGAAAAACGGGAACGCCTCGCAGGTTTCCATAATACACTCTGGCTTCATGCCAGATCACATATTCAGGATGAACGCAAAGCATTGGGGACAATGAAAGCCATATGGTATTACCTGTCGGGTATTTTTTCCGGTGGAAAACAGGGGTTCGATACCATTAAACGTACTACAAATGCTTCAGACTATGAGAAAGCGGTTGCCCTGGCACTACAAAAACCCTTTGCGAATGAAGCGGAACTGGAAGCTTATTTCTTTTCGATGACCAAACGAGGTGCAGAAACTACGTGATTACAATAACGCATACGCTTCCCTCTTTAACGGTGAACAGTGAACGGTGAACAGTGAACAGTGAACAGTGAACAGTGAATTCTAACGTATCTTCTAACTTCTATCAAAAAAAAGCAGCCAATAAGTAAAGAATCAACCTTCAATGCGCTTTCATAAAAGAACAAACCGCATTTTTTATTGTTATTTTGAACTATTGTTCATTATATTTGTACCGGATATTTATGAATGCAAAAATGTTATTGAAAATTCATTATCATGAGTGACGTATTTGAGAAGCTACCCATGAAGGGCGTGAAACATATTATAGTTGTGGCCTCGGGAAAAGGAGGGGTTGGAAAATCAACCGTTTCAGCCAATCTCGCCGTCTATCTGGCCCGCAATGGATACAGGACGGCCCTGATGGATGCAGACATTTTTGGCCCATCCATTCCACGAATGTTTGGGTTAGAAAATGCACAACCCCAGGTTAAAGAGGTAAATGGAGAAAAAATGATTCTCCCGCTTGAAAAATATGGCGTAAAACTGCTTTCTATAGGGTTTTTTGTTGATACCAATCAGGGATTGATCTGGCGCGGACCGATGGCAGCAAAGACCCTGACCCAACTTTTTGAGGATGTCTTATGGGGTGAGACTGACTATATGATTGTTGATTTCCCCCCGGGTACCAGTGACATACAGCTAACGACTGCCCAAAAACTTACTGTTTCAGGAGCCCTTATTGTAACTACCCCCCAGGATATTGCACTGAACGATGCCCGAAAAGCCGCCAGTATGTTCAACAACGAAGGAATAACTGTTCCGGTTACCGGCGTAGTGGAGAACATGTCGTGGTTTAGCCCGGAAAAACATCCCGATGAACGGTATTATATATTTGGTAAAGACGGGGGCAAAAGACTTGCCAGCGAACTGCAGGTGCCCCTGTTGGCACAAATACCCCTGGTAATCGACGTGGGGCAATCAGCTGAACAAGGCCTTAGCGTTTTCAACCTGAACCACCAGGAAATTCACAAGGCATTTGAAGATCTGGCGGGCAAGCTCGTGAATAAGTTGCCCGTTTGATAAAACTTCTGACATTCTCCAAAATTATATACACATATAATTAAGCAAAGGGCTTACCAATCTACAGTTTGGCAACCAGCCGTTTGGCAACTTTATTTGGAATGCCCACAACCACTTCATGGCTTTCAATGCCGCCGCAAACTCTTGAATCGGGACATCCAAATGAGATACTCGTAACCTGTCGTGAATAAGTGTTTGCCAACACATTCCCACAAACCGACAAAAAGAAAAACGGGGAAATATGTGCGCGAAGCCCTTCCTGCGCCAGTCTGTATAGTATTTGGGTAACCATGGCGGGCGACACATACAAAATATAAAGGTCAACAAAATCTTCATGCTCACTGTATTCCTGTATACCCAGGTTGATATGCCGGATATTCTCCAACACAGGAATATTCTGTAATGCTTTTCTCACAAACCGCTCAGGCATATTATTATTACCCGCAATCGTTTGTACATGTTTATCAATATCATGAAAAAATCCCATACTTCGCCGCGCTCCTATGCAACTCAAATTCCCTTCATGTATGCGTAAGGGAAGCTTAAAAGAACAATTCACGGCCTCACACAAAGTCATTTGTTTGCAAGGCACATTGATTACATCATTAAACTCGCCGTTTACATTGACTGCTGTACATTTTGGACCATATAGATACATTAGTTTATCAATCATACCCCCATTATTTATAATAGAACTTATAGCCTGGGTTTATCAAGCTTACTGAATAATGATTAATTGTAAAGAATCATAACCGTATTCTGCTAATAATCAATTCTTTTTAAATATCAAATTTAATTGAACTATTGTTCATTTCAAAATTTTTCAATAAAATCTTTCTTTCGAAACACAAAGAATTATCAACCCGCCTGATAAATACAGATCTTTACAACAGGACTACCCCATAAAAACCCCATAATGTTTGCTCATGTAAAAAAAATGCTGTTATTTTACGCCTTCATCTTAAGGAGATCTTATCTATACAATAACACCGGTCATCACCCATGACGAATACCACCAGACGCCCCAGGTTATTTGAAGCATTGATTCCTGTTATTTTTCTCACTGTATTAATTTCTATAAATGTCTTTATTTTTGGTGATGATGCGTTGGCCGGATCCAATCAGATCGTACTGATCTTATCTGCCACTGTGGCTTCCATTGTTGCAATCAGGCTCGGACATGGATGGGAAACGCTTCACAAAGGCATTGTCAGGTCAATTGGTTCATCTATGCCTGCCATCCTCATCCTGCTCCTGATTGGCTCGCTGGCGGGCACCTGGTTACTCAGCGGTATTGTGCCTTCTATGATCTACTATGGGTTACAGATATTGAATCCGACCATCTTTCTGGTAGCCGCCTGTATTGTCAGTGCCATTGTCTCGCTGGCCACTGGTAGCAGCTGGAGCACCGTTGCCACCCTGGGAGTTGCCCTCCTTGGAATCGGGCGAGCATTAGGTATTCCGGAAGGAATCATCGGAGGTGCGATCATATCGGGTGCCTATTTTGGTGACAAGATGTCCCCTTTGTCAGATACCACAAACCTGGCGCCGGCCATGGCCGGGACCAACCTGTTCACCCACATCCGTTATATGGCCTGGACAACTATTCCCTCTATCAGCATCGCGCTCATTCTGTTTCTGATTATAGGGCTAACCCGTTCACAGGATGGCACGATTACCGACATTGAACCCGTGCTATCGGCCATCGATAATACCTTTTATGTCTCCCCCATCCTGTTTCTGGTTCCTGCCCTGGTTATTACGTTGATCATACGTAAAGTTCCTGCCCTGCCGGCACTATTGACCGGAACCCTTGCCGGAGCTTTGTTTGCCCTGATTTTTCAGCCGCACATCATAGAGCACGTAAGCGGCATCATGGATAACTTTCTGGTTGCCTCCTATGTGGCCGTTATGAAAGCCTTGTATACAGACATTTCAGTTGTTACGGATCACGCCATGGTCAACAGTCTCCTTGAGACGGGAGGCATGAGTGGCATGCTGAATACGGTTTGGTTGATCATATGTGCCATGATATTCGGTGGTGTGATGGAATCCAGCGGCTTGCTTCAACGCATCACGGAGTCCGTGATAAGACTGGCTCACAACGATGGCTCCCTGGTGGCTGCTACAGCCGGTACCTGTATGTTTTTCAACGTAACCGCGAGCGACCAGTACCTGGCCATTGTAGTGCCCGGCAGGATGTTTTCCAGCACCTTCAGAAAACGTGGATTGCGACCACAAAATCTGAGCCGGACACTGGAAGACAGCGGCACGGTTACTTCGGTACTTGTGCCCTGGAACACCTGTGGGGCCACACAATCGTCCGTTCTTGGCGTATCTACCATCGCCTTCTTACCTTATGCATTCTTTAATCTGATCAGTCCGTTAATGACCATCCTGTTTGCTTACCTCAAAATCCGGATCTCCAGATTTACACCGGAAGAACAGGCAGAAAACGAATCAAATGAACCACAAGAGGAAACCTAGGGTAAATCTCTCGGTAACCAATGATGTGTTTACCGACCAGCGGGTCAACAAGATGGCCCGTACCCTGCATGGTATGGGCTTTGATGTCAGCATCACAGGCGTCAGGCGGAAAAACAGCCAGCCATTCGATCCTCCTTATGCTACCGTAAGACGCATTCCCCTGGTGTTCCACAAAAAATTCCTCTTTTATGCGGAATATAACCTCAAGCTCTTCTTTTTCCTGCTGTTTAAGCGTTTTGACCTGCTGGTAAGCAATGACCTGGATACCCTTTTGCCCAATCATCTTATTTCCCGCATTTTTCGTTTACCAATTGTCTACGACACACATGAATATTTCACCGGCACGCCGGAAATCATGAACCGCCCTGCGGTATTGAATTTCTGGAAAACACTGGAAAGATGGCTTTTCCCGCGCCAGAAAACCATTATCACCGTCAACGAATCCATTGCTTCCTTATATGATTATCAATACGGGAAGAAACCACATGTAGTCCGAAACCTCCCTCTTTACAAACAGCCAGGTGAGCCGAAACCACCTCATACTTCCGGCCTTCCTGAAAACCGCGACATCATACTCCTGCAGGGTGCCGGTATCAACGTCGACCGCGGCGCTGAAGAGCTGGTGGAGGCCATGCGACCGGAACACGGCCTTTCAAACTGTCTGCTTCTGATCATCGGGTCAGGGGATGTACTACCGGCATTAACCAGGAAGGTTAAACAAGAACGACTGGAAGACCGTGTATGGTTTCTGGGTAAAATGCCTCATGAGCAGTTATATGAGTATACACGGCACGCAAAGATCGGTGCCACATTGGACAAAGACACCAACCTGAACTACCGTTACAGCCTTCCCAACAAATTATTTGATTATATGATGGCAGGCACACCACAACTGGCATCTGACCTGCCGGAAATCGCCCATATCATCAACACGTATCATACGGGGATGCTCATTCGCCATCACGATCCGACACACATAGCCGACTGCATCCAATCGATGCTGGCTGATCAGGAAAGGTGGAAATGGTGGAAAAACAACTGCCTTACCGCGGCAAAAGTCCTTTGCTGGGAAAATGAGGAGAGGGTTGTCAGGCAGATCTACGAACCTTTCCTCGGTTAGTTTAATGTTCCTGTGTGGTTGTTACGGAATCTGATGACGGGCCTTGTGCAGAGAGGCTGGTTTCGCTTACCTGTCCACCTTCGCATTTGAATATGCGTGCCGGGAATTTACTGAAAAGGGTATAATCATGGGTGGCCATGATGATGGTTCGACCTGTGGTACTAATGTCAAACATAAGATCCATGATGCCTTCACTGGTCTCAGGATCGAGGTTTCCGGTAGGCTCATCGGCCAGAATGACATCGGGGTCATTGATCAGGGCACGAGCAATGACAACGCGCTGTTGCTCGCCACCGGACAGCTGATGGGGCATTTTAAACCCTTTAGTACGCAGGCCGACCTTTTCCAATACATCCTCCATGCGTTCCTCCATGGCAATTTTATCGCGCCAACCGGTTGCCTTCATCACAAATACCAGATTTTCTTTGATTGAACGATCATTCAGGAGCTGAAAATCCTGGAATACAATACCGATTTTGCGTCTCAGATAAGGGATCTCTTTTTCCTTAAGATGATGCAGATCGTTACCTGCTATCCGGGCAAAACCATCCACCACAGGCAGGTCGGCATAGAGGATTTTCAGCAGGCTGCTTTTCCCGGATCCGGTTCGCCCGATCAGGTAACAAAACTGCCCCCGCTGAATAGTGAACGTTACATTGGAGAGCACCAGTACATTCTTCTGGAAGACTGACACATCCTGCAATTCGATAATGGTATCAAGAGCCATATGATTAAGCGCTAAAAATATCACCGTAAAGGTAAACAAAAAAGGAGCGCCTGAAAAAGACGCTCCTTGATAATTTGCTCATCAGCAATGGTTATTATTTCAGTCCTTTCTGCTGCAAGAAAGCATCAATGGAGGGTTCTGCGCCACGGAACTTAAGGTAGGCATCCATACCTCCCCTGAGAGCATTCTCAGCCAGTATATATTGACGAAACCTTTCGGCAAGTTCCTGGTTATAGAGATCGTCTGTTTCCTTGAACGCCATGAAAGCATCCGCATCCAAAACACCGGCCCAGCGATACACATAATAGCCAGCCGCATATCCGGATCCGAAGACATGGTTAAAATAGGTTGTACGGTAACGTGGCTGAATTTCATCAATCAGTCCCATTTGGTTCAGTGACCTTTCTTCGAAGGCACGTACATCGATCTCATCCCCGTGGTCAGCGGTATGCCAGTCCATGTCGAGCATGGCCGCTGCCAGGTATTCTGTCATGGCAAAACCCTGATTAAAATGCTGAGAATTCAGCAGGCGTTCTTCAAGGTCTTCAGGCATAGACTCGCCGGTTTCATAATGCAGGGCATATTCCTTCATAAATTCGGGATCTGCTGCCCAGTTTTCCAGTATCTGTGAAGGCAGCTCCACAAAGTCCCTGGGAACACTACGACTTGTTCTGCGGTATCTGCCGTCAGCAAGGAGGTTGTGCAAGGCGTGGCCGAACTCATGGAAGTAAGTCGTCGTTTCATCAAAAGTCAACAGGGCTGGCTCATCGCCTGAGGGACGACTGAAATTCATCACCATCGTAACGATTGGATGAATCTTTTCACCATCTTCATACGCGCCACTGCGATAGGTTCCGCACCAGGCACCACCTCTCTTACCAGACCGCGGATGGGGATCAATAAAGAGGATACCCAGGTGGCTGTCGTCTTTATCAAACACTTCAAAGGCCTCTACTTCTTCGTGATAAACAGGTACTTCGGGGCGAGGTTCAAATGTCAGACCAAACAATTTGTTGGCCAATAAGAAACTACCTTTCCGCACATTGTCAATGGGGAAATAGGGCCGCAGTTCGGAGTCATCCAAATCAAAAAGCTCTTTGCGAAGTTTTTCGGCATAATACCACCAGTCCCAGGAAGCCAGTTCAAAATCACCACCTTCACGGTCAATGATCTCCTGCATCTGGTCACGTTCCTTCTTAGCGAGGGCTATTGAGGGCTCCCAGAGTTCTTCAAGGAAATCATACACATTTTCCGGATTTTCAGCCATCTGAATATCCAGGAAGTACTCTGCATAATTTTCAAAGCCAAGCAAACTGGCCATTTCCTGACGCAGCTGCATCAATTCGGCGAATAAGTCTTTGTTATCATATTCATTATCGTTATCGCCACGCATGAAATACCCTCTGTACACTTCTTCACGCAGATCACGGCGTTCAGAATATTGCAGGAATGGAATCCAGCTTGGTTTATGGAGGGTTATCAGACCCAGTGCATCCACGCCGGCATTCTCAGCATCCTGTGCTGCAGTCGCACGAACGCTTTCCGGCAGACCGGCCAGATCCTCTTCTGTTTCAAGCAGAAGTTGAAAGTTATTGGTTTCAGCCAGCACATTTTCACCCAACTCAAGGGAAACCATTGACATACGTTCATTGATCTCGTTAAGCTTCTCGCGCTGATCTTCCGGCAGGGCAACCCCATTACGGACAAAGTCCCGGTAGTACCTTTCCACCACGCGCATCTGTTCGGTATCGAGATCAAGTTCCTCACGCTGCTCATAGACGGATTCAATACGTTCGAACAGATCCTGGTTCATGCTGATGGAATTGCGGTGCTCAGACAGCATCGGCGTGGCCTCGCGGGCAATCTCCTGCAACCTGTCGTTGGTTTCCGCACTACGTAAGCCGCCAAACACGGCGCTAACTTTGCTCAACATCCGGCCTGCCTCATCATAGGCAAGAATGGTGTTCTCAAACGTAGGTTCTTCGGGATTATTGACAATCGCTTCAATTTCAGCCTTATGCTGACGCATACCTTCTTCAAGGGCAGGCATAAAATGCTCATTATCTATCTGATCAAAAGGAGGAGCATCAAATGGTGTATCATAATCTGAGAAAAATGGGTTCTCCTGCTGTTCTGCACATCCGGCAAACATCATCATGCTGATTGGAATTAAAAATAACAATAGGTTTTTCATAAATACATGTTGTTGTTAGGGTTAGTAATGGTTTTAAAGTAACATCTTTTTGTTCTGTTGCTGATTAACCACATCACAGGCCATAATTATGGTCTGATAACCAGACAAACAGGGCAACAAATATAGTTTTTTTTGTTTTATCAAGGATGACGACATTCAGAATTATTCATCATGTGATTCAGGGCGCCGATATCTGACCGGTGGCTCCGGTACATCTTCAAGTTCAACCGCTTCGGTTTCAAGAAGCTCCAGGGCTTCTTCCACAGCTCTTTCCAATTGAGGGTCCTGTCCGTCAATCACTTTTGCGGGTAATTGTTCCACTGCGATATCAGGGGCTACGCCCTCTGCTTCAACAGCCCACTCCCCGTCGGTATCAAAGAAGCCGCCACGTGGTGCCATCATGGCGCCACCGTCAATAAATGATGGGGTATCCCAAATGCCGACCAATCCACCCCATGTGGTGGTACCGATGATAGGCCCGATATCAAGGTTTCGGAACATATAAGGCAGCAGGTCACCGCCTGATCCGGCACGTTCGTTGATCACCATAACTTTTGGACCCCATATTCCGGTCATAGGAGAAGTAAAGGGCTTCCGGTCGGCAGCCTTTGAATTGAAGTATCCATGCAACTCCCGCGACATGATATCTACCATGTAATCAGCGGCAGAGCCACCTCCATTATTGCGCTCATCAATCACAGCTCCCTGTTTATCCTGCTGGGCAAAATAATATCGGTTAAAAAACCGGTATCCGGCACCACTTGTGTTGGGCACATATACATAGGCCAGTTGACCGTCTGAAAGCTCATGTACCTTACGGCGATTCCCTTCTACCCAGTCCATCAGACGCAAACTGTTTTCACTGGCGACGGGAACGACGGTTACAAGACGTGAACCTTCTTTGTCAGGGGCGTCATTAACGCGTATCTGCATCTGCCGGGAGGCCATGCCTTCAAAATAGCTGTAAAGATTTTCCCCCGCATTGACAGGCTGACCATTTACTTCCAACAAATAGTCACCTTCATTCACATTAATCCCGGGATCTCCCAGTGGAGCCCTGATGTTAGGGTTCCAGTCCTCTCCATCATAGATCTTATCAAAACGATAATACCCGTCATCCAACGTATAATCAGCACCAAGCAATCCAACCGGTACACGTTCCACCTCAGGCATATCCCCCCCATAAACGTAAGAATGCCCTACAGAAACTTCGCCGCCCATAATCTCAATCACATAGTTGAGATCGCGACGATGCTTCACGTGGTCAACCCATGGCCGGTACCATTCATAGATATCATCCCAGGGTGCTCCATGAACGTTGTCAACGTAGAGGAAATCACGCTGCAAACGCCATCCCTCACGGAATATTTGACGCCATTCCTCCTCCGGTTCAATACGTTTTCGCATGTTTTCTGCTTCCTGTAGCCTGCCATCACCGGGACTAACCGAACCACCAGCTGTTTCAACGATACCCCACATGCTATTACTCCGATAAAGTAACCTGTTTCGTTCATGAGAAGTTACGGCATAATGAACAGACGACATGAATTCCTCGGCTTCACGGGCATCAAAGTCATAGCGATGGATGGTCAGTCCGTTCTGATTGGGGACATTCTCGGTAAAAAACAGATACCCTTCCGGGCCTTTTATCAGACCACGGTAGTCGCGTGCCGGTACATTCAGGGCAACGATACGATCCATGAGCCCTTCCGGATCAACGGTAATGGCAATATCTTCACTATCCTCCTGATCATTGTCAGCATCATCGCTGGCCATGGCCTCATCACTTTTGGGCAGCAATGGTGATTCTCCTTCGCTGTCGAGCACCATGGCATATAAGGACCGGTTGATCGGACTGTCATAGGCACTCATGTCCAGCCAGCCGGTATTAGGTCCGTAATCGGTACTCGCCAAAAAGTAAAGATAATGACCAGATTGGTCCCAAACGGGTGTGATAGCGTCTGCCATGGCATCGGTCGCCTGAATCCGTTCACCGGTTTCTACATTATACAATACGATTGCTTTGAACAGGCTTTCCTGGGTATGGGCGTATGCTATCCAGCGGCTGTCGGGCGACCAGACAGGATGCATGGTGCGCTCCGGACGCACAAAGCGGTCGGTATCAATATGGGTAAGCTCCCCTGTACGAACATCAACCATGTACAGATTCAAATGTGTATCCGTAAAGGCGATCCGGTTGCCATCAGGCGACCACTCAGGACGATAGAAAAAGGAAGGATCCGGAATTTCAATAACCTCGGGTTCTTCCAGGCCTTTCTGGTCACCAATATACAACTGATATTCGCCTTCCTGATCCGAAAACCAGGCAATACGATCACCCTCGGGCGACCAAACCGGATAGCGGCTGGCAGCCCCGGAAGTACTTGTAATATTTCGTGCATTCCCATGCTCCCGCGGTACAGAAAAAATATCACCCCGGTATTCAAACAATGCCCGTTGACCCTTCGGCGACAATTTTCCATGCTGCAGGGCGCCCGGAGAGACATCTTCCCACCTTGATCTTGACCAGTGGAAATCGCCCCGTGCATGAATAACCAACTGTTCATGCAGGTCGTTCTCAGGATCAAGAATGTGGAGGGCACCACCCTGTTCATAAACAAGTACCCCTCCGCCGGCATTGATGTTCTTCACATCAAAACCTGTGTGAAAGGTTTCCTGGGTCAAGACCTCAGATTCTATATCATAAGACCAAATATTGCCTGCATAATCCCTTTCGGAAATAAAATAAACCTTGTTACCCAGCCATACCGGATTCATATGCCGTTCATCATCAGTCTGTGGCGTAGTGGTCAATGAAAAGTCCTCCAAATCGACAATCCAGATGGGCTTCGCCTGCCCTGCCCGGTAGTTTCGCCACTCCGGATCAGAGAACCTGACCTCCTGATAGGCAATATACTGCCCGTCGGGTGAAAGCTGCCCGTTCGCCGCACGTGGAATAGGTAGGCTTTCCGGTATTCCACCCTCCTTATGAACGGTGTAAAATTTGGCTTCACGGGTAGGCTGCCCTTCCCTTCCGGAGGTGAACAGTACCCGTTCCCCGTCGGGAGTCCATCCATGTACCTGATCAGCACCTGGATGCCAGGTAAGACGTTTTGGCTGATCGCCTGCTACAGGAACTACGTAAACATCCGTGTTTCCATCATATTGGGCAGTGAAAGCAACCATTTCACCGTCAGGAGAAAAATGGGGACTGCTTTCTGCACCCTCATTGCTCGTCAAACGCCAGGCATCACCGCCCGCACGTTCCACAACCCAAAGGTCATTGGCATGCACAAACACAATATGGGTATCGCTAACGGCAGGCTCGCGCAACAACAAAGTGCCTTCTTCTGCCATAAGTGTTGGCCCGAAAAGGAATAAGGCCATCATCAATAATAAAAACTGCTTTTTCATAGGTTTATAATTTTGTAACTATCTGTTATTTAGACTTATGTGGTTGTATTTAAGCTGCCCTTCAGTGCGCACGGGTACGCAGCCCAAGTGCTGCGGCTACCACTTGCGACATATGTTGCGGCACGCAGCCCACGAGCTGCATCTGCAACTGGCGACATATGTTACGGTCCGCAGCCCAAGTGCTACGTCTACCAATACCTCTTTTGGGTAAATGGCAGGCCGGCTTACAGAACAAAAATTACCGATCAAAAGTAAACGATTTACAAAACCTTTGCAAAGAAATTTTGTAGATTTGAGCCATCATATCAAAATCCCAAAAATAATTCTTATGAAGAAAATTATATTTTTATCCCTTCTTGCCGGTTGCATGGCAACAACCGGATATACGCAGTTACCAGGTGATTACGGTGATAATGACAGGGAGGTTCTTATCGAGGCACTCCATGCGGTATCAGAAGATGATTTGTCAGACTGGATGCATACACTGATTTCTCCCGAACTTCGCGGACGGCTTGCCGGTGACAGGGGTTACGACATGGCAGCTGACTGGATTGCCGGCAAGTTTGAATCCTGGGGCGTGCAACCATTTCTGGAAGATGGCTATTTTCAGAAATTCGATCAACCCTATACACTGATTAAAGATAAGGGGCGGCTGGCCATCCACGTACCGGTTGATGGAGAAACCATTACAAAGGATTACGCCTATGGCAATGATTACTGGCCCTGGGGCATCTCAGGCAGCGGCGAAGTGACAGCAGAGGTGGTGTATGTTGGCCATGGCATCTCGGCTCCCGAACTGGGATACGATGACTATGCCGATATTGATGTTGAAGGGAAGATTGTGATCACGGAACTGGGAATTCCTTATAATGGCAGTGATCCTGACAGCCTGCAGATGTGGCGGCCCTATGTGGATCATTCCAACAAAGTGGATTTCGCACTGGAAAATGGTGCCGTCGGACTGATCTTTGCCTATCATGTGGCCAGTCCTCGTCCAACGGCAGATGAAGATTTTATCTTTCTGGCAGCAGCCGACAATGTGGTAGAAGACTTCTTTGCCGGTACTGGCAAAGAGCTGGAGGAGGTCAGGTCCAATATAGAAAACACCCTCACACCCGCCTCATTCAATACGGGCAAAGAGGCAACCCTGGCACTCACCAACGAATACCATCCTGACGGGAAAACAGCTAATGTTGCAGGCATGATCGAAGGGAGTGATCCTGTGCTGAAAAACGAATACCTGATCATTGGCGCCCATCTGGATCATCTGGGTATGATGCCGGTGTTATTCCCGGGCGCACTTGACAATGCTTCGGGCAGCACACTCGCATTAGGGGTAAGCAAGGCCCTTGCCACCAGCGGCATAGACACCAGACGAACCATCATCTTTCTCTTTTTTGGTGCAGAGGAAGTAGGGCTCGTTGGCGCAAAACATTTTGTAGAACACTTCCCCCATCCAACTGCACAAATTAAGGGTATGTTCAACCTCGACATGGTCGGACACGGAGATGCTTTCTATGCTTCGACTGCAACATCCTGGGAAGCCCTGGTTCATACCCTTGAAAAGAATAACACATCATGGGTACACCGCCCTTTCACCGCACGAAGCAGATCGTGGCAGCAGCCTCTTCGTCCCCGTACAGATGGAGCTGTTTTTTACATAGATAAAATACCAGCCGTTACCGTTGGTACGACCGGAGCAGACACACGTCCGTTATACCATGTACCCGAAGACACCATGGATCAGATCAACATTGAGATTATGCGGGATGTGGTAAAACTGCTCACCATGAGCATGATAGAACTGGGCAACAAGGAAACCATTGACCTGGAGACTCCCTGACCGGGGAAATAATAACAAGCTGAAGCCTGTACTTTTATGCACGACCACAAACTGCAACATAAAACCCCGGAAGATGAGCCCGGCAACAATGGGATGGACCGCCGCTGCTTCATGAAGATGGGAGCCGTTTTTACCAGTGGCGTAGCCGCTTTTGGCAGCTTGCTGGGATGTACGGATGATAAACAGCGCATCCGGCTTCCCGGGCGTATTGAAAAAGACGGCACGGTGGTCGTCCGTGCCGGCTGTCCGGCCCATAACTGTGGCGGACGTTGTGTCTTGAAGCTGTATCTCAAAGAAGGAAAGATTATACGCATCGAAACCGACGACCGTCCCGGAGATGACATCAGCGACCCGCAGCTGCGTGCCTGTATTCGGGGGAGGGCCTACCGGCGGCGCCAATACCACCCCGACCGACTGAAATATCCCATGAAACGTACAGGAAAGCGTGGCGAAGGCCGTTTTGAAAGGATCTCATGGGATGAAGCGCTGGATATGATGGCCAGCGAGCTCAAGCGGGTCAAAAACACCTATGGCAACTCAGCCATACTGGTTCCTTATGGCACCGGCAGTTATAACCAAACCAACGGAAGGCAAACCGCCGCGAGGCTGATGAACCTCTTCGGCGGATCCCTGGGGTTTTATAACAGTTATAGCTGGGCCTGTATTAGCCGGGCAACACCCTATGTCTATGGCACCAGTGTGACCGGCAACCAGCGTCAGGACTGGGTCAACTCCAAATACATCATCATGTGGGGATGGAACCCCAGTGAAATGCGTGATGGTACCAACAGTGAGTACTTTCTCAAACAGGCCAAGAAGAACGGTGCCAAAATCATTTGCATCGACCCGCGCATGAGCATGAGCGCCACATCTCTGGCAGACGAATGGGTCCCCATCAGGCCGGGCACCGATACCGCCCTGATGAGCGCCATGGCCTGGGTGATCATCTCTGAAGGGCTTCATGATAAAGATTTTATTGACCGTTGCTGCGTGGGCTTTGACAGCAGTCAGATGCCCGAAGGGATGGAAGATAAGGAGAGTTATTACGACTACATATTTGGCACCTATGATGGTGTACCCAAAACCCCGGAATGGGCCGAAGCGATCACCGGAATACCGCGCAAAACCATAACAAGGATCGGCAGGGAGTACGGCTCCGTCAAACCGGCTATGCTGTACCAGGGATATGGCATGCAGCGACGCGCCTACGGAGAGCAACCGGTGCTGGGTGGCTGCGTGCTTGCCGCCATCACCGGAAACGTTGGTGTGTCAGGCGGATGGGCCAGTGGTATCGCACTTCAGGCAGAGGACGGCGGCCCTTTCTGGAACCTCTTCCCAACCGGGCAAAACCCTGTCAGTGCCACGATACCTGTATTTCTCTGGACGGAAGCCATCCTCCGGGGAAAAGAGATGGGACCCGAACAGGGCCTGATCGGCGCCGATAAGCTGGATAACAACCTCAAGCTCATATGGTGTGTGGCATCCAACATCCTGATCAACCAGCACGCCGACACCAACAAAAATGCTGAAATCCTCCGGGATGAAAGCCTGGTAGAGTTTATCGCCGTCCAGGATCAGTTTATGACCCCTTCCGCAAAGTTCGCGGATCTGATTCTGCCGGCCTGTACCCAGTTTGAGGTCTGGGGGCTTGAAGACGGCTGGAAGTACGGAGATGAGGTGATCATGATGCCTAAGGTGCAGGAGCCTCCGCATGAAACAAAAAGCGACTACCAGATCTGTGCCGAACTGGCTGAGCGGCTCGACCTGAAAGAGGAATATACGCAAGGAAGAAATGAACGCGAATGGATTGAATGGTGCGTGGACTATTACCGGAAAACGCGTTTCCCGGACATCCCTGACCTGGAGCGGCTGCATGAAATGAACCGGGGGGTATATACACGCTCCATCCATAAGCCAAAGGTGGCCCTGAGCGACTTCCGGAAAAACCCGGACAAAAATCCGCTCAACACCCCATCCGGGAAGGTTGAAATCTTCTCCAAAACCTTGTACGACTACGACAAGCCTGACACTATTCCACCGGTGCCCAAGTATATCCAGGAATGGGAAAGCCCTTTCGGCGATGAAAGCCATCAATATCCATTGCAAGCCATCGGGCATCACTACATGCCCAGGGTACACTCTACCCATGACGGTATCGACTGGCTTGAAGAAGCCTTCCCCCAAAGGGTTTTTATCAATCCCCTGGATGCCAAAGAAAGAGGAATAAAAGATGGAGACAAGGTTCTGGTTTACAATGATCGCGGAAAATTAATGATACCCTGCCGGATAAGTAAGAAGATCATGCCGGGCGTGGTAAACATTCCGCAGGGAGCCTGGTGGCAGCCCGACAAAGAAGGCGTCGACCGCCGCGGCAATGTCAATGTGCTGACAAGCCACCGCTGGACCCCCCTGGCCTTCGGAAATGCGCAGCATACGATGATGGTGGAAGTGAAGAAAGGGGGCTAGAAGGTCGGAAAGGTCAAAATGTCGAAAGGTCGAAAGCTAACAACCAACGGATACGAAACAAAAGGTACTATGACCCAACTGGCATTTTATTTTGACGCGTCGGCATGTTCTGGTTGCAAAACATGTCAGATTGCCTGTAAGGACAAGCATGATTCTCCTATGGGAGTCAGGTGGCGCCGGGTTTATGAAACATGCGGGGGCGACTGGGTAAAAGATGGGCCGGCATGGATTCCTAACATCAGCAGTTACCATATATCGATGGCTTGTAACCATTGTGAAGAACCGGTATGTATGGATTCCTGTCCCAACAAAGCCATTGTAAAAGATGAAAAAGGCATTGTATTGATCGATTATGACCGCTGCATGGGCTGCCGTTATTGCGAATGGACCTGCCCTTACGGAGCCCTGCAATTTGACAGCCGGCAAAAGGTAATGACCAAATGTACATTTTGTGCCGATTACCTGGAAGAGGGCAAAGCCCCCTCTTGTGTCGCTGCTTGTCCGATGCGGGTATTGGATTATGGAGAGCTGGAGGAGCTGGAAGCCAAATATGGCACCAGCCGGGAGACTTTTCCGTTGCCCGAAGCCCATTACACCAAACCGGCCCTGGTGATCACGCCGCACAGGCATTCGAGAGAATGGGATAACAAGGGCATGGAAATCATTAACAAAGAAGAAGTAAAGTAATGAATTATAATCGCTTACATCTATGAATAGTAATGAATGGCCATTGGTATTTTTTACCTTGTTGTCGCAAATCAGCCTGGGTATCCTTTTCTCATGGCTGGTCCTTTCCCTGTCCTTGAAAAACACGGATATTCCAGCCTTTGGGGATCTAAAGAGGGTCATGCTGATTGCTGCCCTGGGAAGCATGGGCATAGCCCTGATCATCTCTTTTCTGCATCTGGCCTTGCCAATGCATTCCGTTTACGCCCTCAGTAACATCGGCTCTTCCTGGTTAAGCCGGGAGATCCTTCTGGCTTCCTTCTACCTGTTTCTGATCGTTATTGCGTTTATTTCTTTTCAGTTTAACATCCCGCACCGCAGTATCGCCAATTACTTATTACTGGCAGCCATCCTTGCCGGGGTTGCCCTGATATGGTCAATGGCCCGCGTCTATATGATTCCCACCGTTCCGCTTTGGAATACACCGGCAACGCTGGTGGCATTTTTCAACACGGCACTGCTGCTTGGCAGTGGCGCCACACTGGTGATACTGACCGTCATGCTAAACAAAGGACTTTCATTGAATGTACTCATGCCGGTACATACCACACTTTTCTATTTGCTTGCCGCCGGTGTCTTCATTGGATTGCTCAATATGCTATTGTTACAGCCTGATATGACAGTCTTCAGCGGAAGTTTTCACACCCCGGAAATATCAGGCCTTTGGCAAACCGGACAAACATTGTTTCTGCTGATTGGCTTCAGCCTGATCACCTATTGGTTTGCATTCAAAGCACCTGCCATAAATGGACCCATTTCTCTGCTGATATATGGTGCCATGGCCTGTTTCCTTCTTTCAGAGCTCTTTGGCAGATATATCTTTTATGCGTCCTACTACCGTGTGGGGATATAACACACATCATATGAAAAACAGCTTATAACGATACATGACGCATAACCGAATTTTCTCCTCATTCTATATGAATACCCTGCAAAAAGCGGAAAGGCGAAAGCCTGTAACTATTAATCAAAAGGATCTGTGGCTTAAAGCTGCTGTCATTGGAAGTCTATGGGGGGCAGCCGAAATTGTACTGGGTAGTTTCCTGCACAATCTACGAATCCCGTTTAGCGGCAATATGTTGACAGCCATTGGTATTGTCCTGATGATATCCGGACATCGTCTTTGGCCTGAAAGGGGTATCATTTTCAGGGCCGGTCTGATATGCGCCGCCCTGAAAACCCTATCGCCTAGTCCGGTACTTTTGGGACCCATGCTTTCTATTTTCATGCAGGCCACCTTAATGGAATTGGCGGTCTCGGCGGGACGAAAATCATTAGTCGGATATATCATCGGCGGTGGTCTGGCTATGAGCTGGAATCTGCTCTACCGCATCTTCTCCTCTATTGTTATTTATGGCGGACCACTCATTGCGCTTTATCAAAACCTTGTGAATTTCCTGAACGAACAAACTGGTCTGACGGTTGAAGGATACTGGACGCCTATCCTGATTCTGTGGGCTTTATTTTTCTTTTTCGGTGCATTTGCTGCTGTGGCCGGCATTTTTATCTCTAAAAAAGCCAATAAAACAGCACCCTTCTGGGATTTTTCAGCTCCCGCTAAGGGCACCACACAGCCTATACCGGAAAAAAACAACAATGCAAGTGTGCTGATAAGACCCATCATCCTACTAGCCTGCTTAACAGGCGGGCTATACTCCATCATTGTGCTGCCGGTAATCCAGACGGTCGGGGTTTTAGGCATTTTTCTTTTTGTGGTATGGCTTTATAACAAACGCTTGATATACCGTTTTGCCAAAAAACGGGGTTACTGGATAAGCATACTGGTATTGCTCGGGCTGTCGTCTTATTTTATGGGAAATGTATTTGGATTCAGTATAGAGGGCTTAAAGGTCGGTGGGGAAATGGTCATGCGGGCTACCTATGTAATAACCGGTTTCAGCGTCATAAGCAGTGAACTGAGAAACCCCGCCCTTGTCGGATTTTTCAGGGGGAAAAACATGGATCCTTTTTTGTCGGCGGTCAGGATCTCCTTCCAGACAACACCACTGTTGATCAGCAACATCCCCGGGAAACAAGCCTGGCGGCGGCCGGCAAAGGTACTTGGAGACATCATTGGAAGCATGGAGCAGGCATTTTATCACCTTCGGGAACAAACCGGTCAACAACCCACAGTATTTATTGTGACCGGCGCCAAAGGTTCCGGAAAAACCACGCTTCTCAAAGATATTGTTCACCATCTCAAAGCCAGTAACATTCAGTTTGAAGGATTCCTGGCACCCGCCATTGAAACAAACGGAATAAGGACAGGCTACAAAATCAGAGATGTAAACCGGGACACAGAAATGCCGCTTTGCCAGAGAGAGGAGGTACCAAACAAAGCCCAACCTGGTCCATTTCGTTTTAACCCGGATGGTATCCGATTTGGCGAACGCATCTTACAGAGCGCCTCATCAGACCAGTCTGACATCCTGATCATAGATGAACTGGGGCCTTTTGAACTCAACGGCCAGGGGTGGGATCCGGTCTTGTCAGAACTGAAAGACAACTGGAACAAACCCATGCTATGGGTCGTCCGTGAATCCCTGACCTCAGCAATCACAGAGAGGTATAGTGCTACCGTAATGGATACCTTCCCAGCCAGTCAGATAAGTGCGGAAGAGGCCGCCAATACCATCATCCAGCAGATAAAAGATAATGAAACAAAACAAACCACCTGAGAGCAATAAACATATGACGGGTGTGGTACTGGCTGGTGGTAAAAGCAGCCGCTTCGGCCGGGATAAAGGCCTCTACCCTTTTCGCGGAAAACCCCTCGCCTATCATGCCCTGAACATCATCCGTCCACATTGCCGGGAGCTACTGATCAGCGCCAACGACCATGCAGAAGCCTATAAACAGCCTGGTGTACAAACCATTCAGGACATCTATCCCCACTGTGGCCCCCTTGGTGGCATCCATAGCGCCCTGTACCATGCAAAACACCGGCATATAGCCATCATCAGCTGCGACAGCCCCTTTATCCCTTCAGGGATTTATGATTTCCTTTATCAAAACATGGGAGATTATCAATGTATCATGCCGGCACACAACCATTTTATTGAAACCATGTGCGCCATTTATACAAAAGACAGCCTGTCAGTGATTGAAAAGGCTATCCGGAGTGGTACCTATAAAATTATAGAGGCCGTAAAGCAGTTGAATTGTCATTACCTTAACATCGAAAGGACACCATTTTATTATCCGGACATATTCCATAACATTAATTACCCGGAGGACCTCTAATGTCATGTCAACGCTACTTTAGCCAGTCCGGGTCATGATCTTTTCCTCATCGCTTCAAAAAAACTTACGAAGCTATGGCTATGCGCAGATTTTTTAATCCTTCGACTTTACCGACACAACAGCATTAACGCGACACTAATAGCAGTCTTCGTTGATGTCGAGGACATATTTTTCAATGACATCCAGCTCCTTTGCTGTTTCCGAACCATCGAACCCGTTAATGTCTTCATAGACGATCATATGCCTGTAAGCACGCAGAAAGTCGGCTGCGACCGGGTAATAGGACCAGTGCCATTTCTCTTCTTCGTAGCCGCCCTCCCTGTCTTGCCCATGGGCCGTATAAGGCTGACAAAAGCCATAATCATAGGCGTGCTGCCTTAGCCAACGGTATACCTCTCTTCCTTCAAAGCTATCGAAATAGCTGTTTTGCAAACTATTTAAATCAATATCGGTACCCCAATGGTGACGGGAAGTGCCTGGCATGGCGCTGAATCGCAGTATTTCCAAAGCCCTTTCGCCGGCATCTTCAATATCGGTAGCCTTCACATCGCCATGCAATTTGCGCAGGCCATTCCATTTTTCTTCCCATATGCGTTTCTGGTGGTCAAAACTCCGGGCGCCGGAAATCACTCGGAGGGTCACCCCCTCTTCACGGGCAGCCTCATACATGGATGTAAAAGCTTTATAAGCTTCTTCGCGCATATAGATTCCCTCACGGCTGGCCATGGACAGGGCCACCTCAACAAAATCCTGATGGGATGACGGAACCAATTTTCCCAAAAGTGCCTCTTTAGTAATGGCCGGTGTAAAATATGTGTCGTCGGCTTTCATATGACTTTGCTCCTCAACGGTATCTTGATGCCCGACTTTGGTATCATTTTCATGGGTTTGACGTTCTTCTTCCTGTTGAGAAGAAATGGTCGCACGACGCGCCGAACGGTAACCCCGGGAAAAGACAAACAACAATCCAAGAAGCACCACCAGGGCAATCAGAAAGATCCGCTGCCATGGTGGGTGCTTTTTCTTTTTAGTCATTTTTCAGCCACTTATCGAGCCAGTTGAAAAATTCACGTTGCCAGAGAATACCGTTTTGTGGTGTCAACACCCAGTGACTTTCTTCAGGAAAGAAGAGTAACCGGCTCGGAATATCCTGAAGCTGTGCAGCATTGAATGCCTGCAGCCCCTCCGTGTATGGCACACGATAATCTTTGGCGCCATGGATCACCATTATAGGTGTGTCCCAGCGATGCACGTAGCGATGGGGAGAAAAATCATAACTGTGCGGACGGGGATCTTCCCAGTATGCTCCGCCAATGTCATGGTTGGCAAAGAACATCTCCTCGGTACTGCCATACCAGCTCTCAAGATTGTACAAGCCACAGTGCGAGATAAAAGCACTGAACCGGTTATCATGATTGCCGGCCAGCCAGAAAACACTGTAACCACCATAGCTGGCGCCTACAGCGCCAAGCCTGTCTTCATCAACAAATGGTTCGGTTTTGACATGATCTATGGCGCTGAAATAATCATCCATGTTTTGTCCACCATAGTCTTCGCTGATCTGGTCGTTCCATTCCTGTCCGAAGGTAGGCAATCCGCGACGGTTCGGGGCTACGACGATATAGTCGTTGGCAGCCATCATCTGGAAGTTCCAGCGAAAGGAGAAAAACTGGCTGACAGCGCTTTGCGGTCCGCCACCACAATATAAGAGGGCTGGATACTTTTTATCCGGATCAAAATTCGGGGGATAGATCACCCATACCAGCATTTCCTTATTGTCAGTGGTAGAGACCCACCGTTCTTCCACCCGTCCCATGTCGGTGCGGTCCAGGAGCTCACGGTTGACGAAGCTGAGCTGTTCCTGCTCACCGGTTGTGGCATGTACCCGGAAAATCTCTGTCGGCATGGACATTGACATACGCTGAGCGATGAGGTAATCATTGGCCTGTACAACAGATTGATAGTTGTGCCGTCCTTCTGTCAGTTGACTGATCCCAGCCGTTTCAGTATCGAGAGCATACAACTGGTACGTGGCATGAATACCGCTCACGAAATAAAGTATGCGACTGTCAGATGACCAGCTGAAGCCGCTGGCGCTCTGATCAAAGCCTGCCGAGTAATCGCGGTACTTGCCGGTGTCCAGATCCATGATCATGATGCGGCTCTTGTCTGACTCAAAACCCGGTGTTTCCATACTTTCCCAGGCCATATAGTTACCATCCGGAGAAAAAACCGGGTTTTTGTCATACCCTTTATTGAAAGGAGTCAGATTCTTTGTTTCTTCCGTATCGAGGTCATACAGGTAAATATCTGAATTGGTAGAGATCGTCCAGTCTTTTCCCACCTTTTTCTTACAGGTATAGGCCAGTGTTCGGCCATCAGCACCCCAGGCTATCTGGGAGCTACCACCAAATGGTGGAAGCGGGCTGCTCCAGGGTTCCCCTTCCATGATATCTTTTCCTTCGCCAACCTGGCCATTCGCATAGCCAGCCACAAACACATGGCTGAATGTGCCATCGTGCCATTGATCCCAGTGCCTGTACATCAAGTCATCCGCAAGATAGGCATCGGCACGCGGGAGATCAGGGTGTTTGTCGTCGATGGTAGCCTGCACCTTCACCTTTTTGGTGTAATAAATGTGTTGTCCGTCAGGGGCATATCCAAAACCGGTAATGCCACCATCAATAAAGGTCACCTGTTCAATATTGGAGCCGTCCGGGTCCATCTCAAACAACTGATTTTTGTCATCCACGGATTTCAGAAAACCGATACGTTGACCGTCCGGCCGCCAGGCAGGAGCAGACTCAGAGTCTTCCGAACCAGTAATATTGACAGCCTCTCCCCCATCAACAGGTATTATAAAAAGATGGCTGACCCCTTTGTTTTCTTCAATATCATAGGAGGTAGCGTTAAAGAGTACCCTTTCACCATCAGGAGATACTTTTACATCCCCAATACGGTCGAATTCCCATAGTGTTTCGGGTGACATGGGTTGTGAATCCGCTTTGGAAGCTGATGAAAACATCATACAAAAAACGATTGAAATGAATAAGAGATTTTTCTTCATGATTGTGTTGGTTTATGATTTGGATATAGCACCGGTCTTATGAAGCTTTTTCTTCCAGTGCCTGTTTGATTTTCGTCTCCAGCTCTTCGGCCAGCTCAACATTATCCATCAACAGCTGTTTGACAGCATCCCTGCCCTGTCCGAGCTTGGTATCTCCATAGCTGAACCATGATCCTGATTTTTTGATAATGTTATGATCGACGGCAAGGTCGATGACCTCTCCTACTTTGGATATCCCCTGTCCATAGATGATATCGAACTCAGCCTGGCGAAATGGCGGTGCCAGTTTATTCTTGACCACTTTGACTTTCGTGCGGTTCCCCATCACCTGGTCTCCCTCTTTGATCTGAGATGCACGGCGGATATCGATACGCACGGAAGAGTAGAATTTAAGCGCATTACCGCCAGTTGTTGTTTCGGGGTTTCCAAACATAACACCGATCTTTTCGCGCAACTGATTGATAAAGATACAACAACTATTGGTTTTATTGATGGTACTGGTAAGCTTTCGCAATGCCTGTGACATCAGGCGAGCCTGCAGTCCCATTTTTGAGTCACCCATCTCCCCTTCGATCTCGCTTTTAGGGGTTAATGCCGCCACGGAGTCAATCACGATAATGTCCAGTGCCCCGGAACGAATCAGGTTTTCGGCAATCTCCAGCGCCTGCTCTCCATTGTCGGGCTGGCTTACCAACAGGTTCTCAATATCCACGCCCAACTTAGCAGCATAGGTGCTGTCGAAAGCATTCTCAGCATCGATGAAGGCTGCAACACCGCCTTGTTTTTGGGCTTCGGCAATGGCATGGATCGCCAGGGTGGTTTTCCCGGAGGCTTCCGGGCCATAAATCTCAACCACCCGTCCACGTGGCAGGCCACCGGTACCCAGAGCAAGATCCAACGTCAATGACCCGGTCGGGATTGCCTCAACCGGCACAACAGCTGAATCACCAAGCTTCATGATGGCTCCTTTGCCATACGACTTCTCAATTTTGTCCAGTGTCAACTGCAAAGCTTTCTGCTTTTCCTTATCAACGGACTTTTTATTCTCCTGGTTAGCAGGATTCTCTTTTTCTTTGCTCATAAGAACTATTTTTTATGTTTTAAAGATATTTTATTTATTCAAAAATAATCTTTTAATTTGTTAATCGATATTTTTGCTTATATGAATTAGCTTTTTGGTCTCAAAAAAAGGTTCAGTAAAATAATCTGCCAGGTTGTATATATCAGCTGTCCATGTCAGTCTGGCCAGTTCCTCCTCCACATCACCACCTTTCAGGTATAAAACGCCATTAGGGATACGGTTATGACCTTTCGGAATAATTTTATCAGCTACCCAGGGCAGAAAGACCGCCAGAGATTTGACAGCCCTGCTGGTAACGAAATCAAAACGACCATTTAGATTTTCACCACGTTGTTGAATTGCTTCGACATTTTTTAGACCCAGCCGCCGGATCACATCATTCACGACTTTAATCTTCTTACCAACAGAATCCACAAGCACAAAATTTGCCTCCGGGCTGCAAATCGCCAGTGGAATACCCGGGAACCCTCCTCCGGTGCCCACATCCAGTATGCCGGAGCCTGCTCTGAACCTTATCACTTTAAGAATGGCCATCGAATGCAGAACATGACGCTTATAAAAGAATTCCATATCCTGCCGCGATATGACATTGATCTTTTGGTTCCACGCCCTGTATATCGGATCAAGTTCTTTCAATCGATCATATTGCTCATGAGTGAGGTCAGGAAAATATTTTTTTATGATTTCCATTTTTCAAAATTACGGAATTGGTGTATTTTTGGGCTTCGATAGCTGTTTTGGTAACCTGAAAGTGCATCACCCATTTTATCTATCAAAAATAGTGTTTATGCATCAAATATTCATGCGCATTTTAAAAAAGCTTTTGCCCTGTCTGTTTTTACTTCCAATAAATTCGCATGCCCTGCAGGATGCAAACCTTTTTGATTATATTGATACTTATCAATACATAGCCATTGCTGAGATGCGGGAATCAGGCATACCGGCCAGTATCAAGATGGCACAGGCCATCCTGGAATCCGGATTTGGAAACAGCGAACTGGCCGTGTTTGCCAATAATCATTTCGGGATCAAATGCCATGAGTGGTCAGGTGACACTTATTACTATGACGATGATGCCCCCAACGAATGCTTCCGGCTATATGATGACCCGGTAAATTCTTTTCTCGACCATACAGCGTTCCTGACCACCCGGCCGAGGTATGCCTTTCTTTTCGAGCTCGGCCCAACAGACTATGAGGCATGGGCATACGGGCTAAGTCAGGCCGGCTACGCGACCAACCCGAATTATCCATCTCTCCTGATCGGAATTATTGAAAGATACGACCTCGATGAGTTGGATAAAAAAGCCATGGATGACAGCTATGAGCTGGCCGATCATCAATGGGAAGGACGGGACAACAGGACACATGTCAGCTCAAAAACCGAAGAGAACCAACGCGCACCGATAGCTATAAGGGGAAACAGAGAGATCCTATCTTATAACCGCATCAACTATGTCGTGGCGCGGGCGGGAGACACACCAAAAACACTGGCCAGGGATCTGGATATGCGACGTTGGCAGATCGTTCGATATAATGACCTGAAAGAAGGCGATACGCTGGAGGCCGGACAGCGTGTGTACATTCAACCCAAAAGACGCCGTGGTGAAGAAAAATACCATATAGCTAAAAAAGGCGACACCATGGCAGACATTTCTCAGAAATATGGCATTCGTATCGAAAACCTTTACAGGCGGAACGATATGAAATATGGCATGGAGCCTGAACCCGGTCAAAAAATCCTCTTGCGCGGCTACAAAGGCCTGTTTGTTCAATATCTTTTCCGACGACCATAACCCTGTTTACATCCGCTACAGACAAAATACCCACACAGCCATATATCATGTTTTTTTACCCTGAAGGAAATCCGCCATCTTCAACAAAAGCAACCAGGGATAATCTTCACAGAAAGACTTGAAAAGGCAGATAGGGCAAATTTCAGCTTCATGGCAATGTTTCACCATAAAAAATCGATTCCTGCTTATGATAGAAGTCCTGACATTAATGATTGGCGGCATGATAACGGGTTATTTGCTGCGTGGCAACATTAAGCTCATCCGCCTGGTCGACAAGTTAATCATCTGGAGTATTTTCCTGCTGTTATTTTTGCTGGGACTGGGCATTGGCAGCTCTCCGGAACTGATGTCGAGGCTCCCTTCCCTGGGCTTTTCTGCCCTGTTGTTCAGCCTTGGTGGCATCCTGGGTAGCATACTGCTGGGACTGTTCATATGGAAGCTATACTTTTCAGGAAAATCGTTTTAGGATGAAAAACAGTTTGAAAATATTGCTTGCTTTTGCCGTTGGTATTATGCTGGGCCAGTCAGGATGGCTGACGTCCTTCCCTGCTGATGCTGACCCGGCTAAATACGCCCTGTATCTGCTGATGTTTCTGGTAGGTATCAGCATCGGGGCTGACCCGCGCTCATGGTCACTTTTGAAGAAACAGGGCCGCTGGCTGTTTTTTGTGCCGCTGGCAACCATTACCGGCACCTTTGCAGGAACACTGCTGGTGACTTTCTTTATCAGTGATGTAAACCTATGGGAAGGACTGGCTGTCGGGGCAGGTTTTGGCTATTACAGCCTGTCGAGCATCATTATCACCCAGATGCACAGCGAATCATTGGGGGTGATCGCCCTGCTTTCCAATGTGATTCGTGAAATCATCACCCTGATCATGGCGCCCCTGATGGTCATATGGTTTGGGAAACTCTCTCCCATCATGTCAGCAGGTGCAACAAGTATGGATACCACACTGCCTGTCATCACCACAACGTCCGGAAAAGAATATGCGATCATCGCCCTTTTTCACGGCATCGTGCTTACCATCCTGGTCCCCCTGATGGTGACTTTCATCCTGAATCTTAATAGTTATTTTGGATGAAGGCCGGGGGAGCTGGAAGCAGAGAAGAAGTTAGAAGTTAGAAGTTGGAAGGTAGAGGTTAGATAGAGAAGTCTCAGAGGTGGTAGCTGGAAGGAAGAAGAAAATAGCTCGAAGCTCGAAGCTCGAAGCTGGAAGGAAGAAAGAAGATAGCTCGAAGCTCGAAGCTGGAAGCAGAGAAGAGATTAGAGGTTAGAGGTTGGAGGTTAGAAGTTAGATGAGAAGTCTTAGGAGTGAAGCTTGAGGGATGAAGTGAAAAGATGTAGGCCGGACTTGGCCGGCCTGCCATTTACAAAAAGAAGCAGTGGTAGCCGCAGCACTTGGGCTGCGTAACATTTACAAAAAGA
>JAWLDT010000030.1:0-26588 GCA_041686485.1 Bacteroidales bacterium
ACTGTTCACTGTTCACTGTTTGTCATAGAGGTTTCATGTTGTCGTTATTTTTGAATACCCGGTTGATATGAATAAGTCCAAATTTGATAATGCGCCCTTAAAAGAGAAGGTATATCAGATACTTGAAAAGGGGAAACCCATAACAAACAGGCAGTTTCTCCATTTTAACATCCGGTTGTACGGTCTTAACGACTTTTTTGCCGAAATATGGTATATTCCCGCTGTCAATAAGATCGATCGTGTGGAAACCCTTACAACGGATGAGGTTTTGCATATGTATAAAAGGTTTTTTGATATTTCTGATCTGCTAAAATAACCCTTTTTCTTTTTCTGATGTCAGGAAGTGATTTTGTCTATATCAAAAATAATATAGAAATTAGCCGCCGTAAATCCTTTTCAGAAACCAAAACAACCTAAACCAATGAGACGTTCCATGAGTTCTATCTTGTTTCTGCTTGCCGTTAGTATAACATCTAATGCCGTAATGGCGCAATCAGAAGCCATTACCCTGGAAAAACTGTGGCTCGACAGGCATTTTGTTCCGGAAACGATCACAAGGGGGCTGTCCATGCAGGATGGCCTGCACTATACCCTGATAACCGAAGGTAACAAGGTCAATATGCACCGTTATGATACGGGAGAATTTGTGGAACAGGTTTTTACCACCGAAGGAAAACTTGAGGATGACCAGGGTGAACCACTTACCATCGATACCTATGTCTTTGGTCCTGATGAAAACAAACTGCTTGTTGGCGTTAAGCAGGAATCGATCTATCGCCGCTCACGTCGTGCAGAATACCATATCTGGGATATCGAAAAACAGGAGCTGTTGCCCTTATCTGAAGGCACCCGGCAGCGTTTGCCTGATTTCTCGCCCGATGGAAGCATGATCGCCTTTGTACGGGAAAACAATATCTATATCAAAGATTTGGAGGATGATGAAGAATATCCGGTAACCACCGATGGTGAATACAACCATATCATTAATGGGACTAGCGACTGGGTATATGAAGAGGAATTTTACCTGACCAAAGGTTTTGAGTGGTCGCCCGATGGTCGGCGCATCGCTTTCCTGCGGTTTGATGAAAGTCATGTTAAAGAATTCCTGATGCTTAAGTATGGCTCATTGTATCCGGATGAGTATCGCTTTAAATATCCGAAAGCCGGGGAGGAAAACGCCCGTGTAACGGTTCATGTTTATGACCTGGCCAGCGAAGAAACCATTCAGGTAGATACCGGGGAGGAAAAAGATCAGTATATACCACGTATTCAATGGACGCGCGACCCTGCGAGGCTCTCGGTGCAGCGTCTGAACCGCCTGCAGAACTATCTGGAGATACTATTGGCAGATGCTTCCAACGGCGAAACAGAGATTATGTATGAGGAGGTGAATCAATGGTATATTCCCATCACCGATCACCTTACTTTCCTGGAAGATGGCAGTCATTTCATTATTTCCAGTGAGAAAAACGGTTACCGGCAGCTTTACCTGCACGATATGGAAGGCCATGAAGTGCGTCCGCTGAATCAGGGCGAATACGATATGGAATCATTTCTGGGTGTAGATGAAGAAGCCGGGCTTGTTTACTATACAGCAAGGAAAGAGTCGCCGTTGACAAATCATTTGTATGCTGCCGGATTAGATGGTAGTGAAGCTGAGCAGCTCACCAGCGGTAAAGGTACCCATAGCCCTTCATTTAGTGAGGGATTCCGGTTTTTTATCAACCGTTTTGCTACCGCATCGGAACCACCTGTATACAGTATTCATAAAGCAGATGGTGAGCTGGTGGAGGTACTGGAAGATAATGACACCCTGAAAGAACGTATAACGGATCATGGTTTTGCAGATCCCGCGTTTTTCAGCTTTACAACCAGCGAAGGGGTGTCCCTGAACGGTCAGATGATCAGGCCTGCTGATTTTGATCCGGAAACAGAATATCCGGTGCTGATGTATGTCTATGGTGGTCCGGGACATCAGGCTGTTGCAGACAACTGGGACACCTGGAATGGTGTGTGGTTTCAGCAACTGGCTCAGGAAGGATATATCGTGGTAACGGTCGATAACCGGGGAACCGGTGGACGAGGGGAGGAGTTTCGGAAGATGACCTACCTGCAGCTGGGAAAATATGAAACCATTGATCAGATAGAGTCGGCCAAATACCTGGCCAACCTTGATTATGTGGATGGCGAACGCATCGCCATATTTGGCTGGAGTTATGGAGGATATCTTTCTTCGCTCTGCCTTGCTAAAGGCGCCGACCATTTTAGTGCAGCTATTGCTGTAGCCCCCGTTACCAATTGGCGTTTCTATGATACCATCTATACTGAACGCTACATGCGAACCCCCCAGGAAAATCCGGATGGTTATGACGACAATTCGCCCATCAACCATGTTGATAAAATCAAGGGGGATTACCTGCTGGTGCATGGCTCGGCCGACGACAACGTTCACTACCAGAATACTATGGAGATGACCGATGCATTGATCGAAGAGGGTGTCGACTTTGACCTGATGATCTATCCTGATCATGATCACGGCATTTTTACCGGTAATGCAAGGTTTCATCTTTACCGGAAGATGACTGATTTTCTGAATCATAGCATTGGACAATGATATAGCCTACATGGAATGTGAGTGGTTTTGTGCTTAAATCTGCGCTGATTTTGAATCAAATGCATACTTTTTTTGTAGTCTGTAAAACTATTGTTATCTTTGCATCCGCTTTACATGATAAGAATTTGTTTTATATAGTTAAAAATCAGTAAAAAAAGAGGTTAACATGATCATTGTCCCTGTAAAAGAAGGCGAAAACATCGACCGTGTTTTAAAAAAGATGAAGCGTAAGTTTGAAAAAACCGGTGTACTTAGGGAACTGAGAAATCGTCAGAAATACACTAAGCCTTCTGTAAAAAGGCGTGAAGAGAAGTTAAAGGCCATCTATATCCAGAAGCTAAGAGATCAGGCGGATAATAGCTAATACGCCGGAATAGTACCATATTCAAAAACCTTTGACGCTTTACGGAAGAAATTTTTGCTGTTATGTTTTTTTTGCATAACTTTAAGGCAAGGGTTTCTTCTTTTATTTTCTATGGCTGCTTGTTCAGAAACATTTTTGGAGCATCTTCGCCGTGGGCGGCGGTATGCAAACCACACCCTGGTTTCTTACCGGAATGACCTTCAGCAGTTTGAGGCTTTTTTGCGTGACCGCTATGGTTTGACAGGAGGGCATCAGGCTGATGCGATGATGGTTCGGTCGTGGTTTGCTGAGCTCAGGCAGCAGGGAATAGCAAAAAGTTCTTTTAACAGGAAACGTTCGGCATTACGTTCATTTTATAAATATTTGGTAACATCCGGTGAATTGACGGTCAATCCAATGGATAAAGTTGCAGCCCAGAAAAAGGACCGTGCATTGCCGGTCTTTGTGGAGGAACATTCGTTGGGTCGGCTAATGGATCCCAACATGTATGAAGATACGTTTCAGGGTCGTCGTGACCAGTTGCTGATGGAACTTCTGTACACCACAGGTATGCGGCTTTCTGAGCTTATTAACCTGAGACACCGTGACCTTGACATAGCCGCGAAACAACTTCGTATTACCGGAAAAGGAAACAAAGAACGGATCCTGCCACTGCTTGACGGGATAATAACCATCTATCAGGCATATTGTGATGAAAAAGCCAAATGCTTTCCTGTGGGCCACGATGAGTGGTTGATTGTAACCGACCGGGGCAAACAGGTTTATCCCATGTTTGTAAACCGCCGGGTGCGTCATTATCTGACAAAGATTACCACCCGTACAAAGAAAAGCCCGCACGTTATGCGGCATTCGTTTGCCACCCACATGCTTGACGGAGGCGCCGACCTGAATGCCATCAAGGAGCTTCTGGGGCATGCCAATCTTTCAGCCACCCAGGTATACACACATACAACCATTGAAAAGATCAAACATGTTTATAAACAAGCCCACCCAAAGGCTTAAATTATAGGAGGAGTAAGGTATATGAAAGTAACAATCAATTCTGTTCATTTTAAAGCAGACGCTAAGCTTGAAGATTTCATCCAGGAAAAAACAGCTAAGCTGGAAAATTTATTTGACGGCGTCATCGGTTGTGAAGTTATTCTTCGTGTGGATGGTGCTTCCAATAATGAAAATAAGATCGCTGAGATTAAAGTGCTGATCCCCGGGAATGATCTTTTTGCCAAGAAACAGGCAAAAACCTTTGAAGAAGCTGTGGATAATACCGTTGAAGCGCTGAAGAAGCAATTAAAGAAATATAAAGAGAAGTTGAAGGGTATATAGCCCTGTATGCAGATACAAAAAAAAATCAATAATCTTTGGTAGATTAATAATCTTTTGTACATTTGCAAACCTTTTACAAAGCTATTCTTTGAAAAGATGGTATTGCCGATGTAGCTCAGTTGGTCAGAGCAGCTGATTTGTAATCAGCTGGCCGGGGGTTCGAATCCCTCCATCGGCTCACTTTACAATTTACCCTGGGGGGAGTTCCAGAGCGGTCAAATGGGGCAGACTGTAAATCTGTTGGCTTTCGCCTTCGGAGGTTCGAATCCTTCCTCCCCCACTTTTTTATGGGGTATATGCGGAAATAGCTCATCCGGTAGAGCGACAGCCTTCCAAGCTGTAGGTGGCGGGTTCGAGTCCCGTTTTCCGCTCAGGTATCAGGCCGATGTAGCTCAGGGGTAGAGCGTTTCCTTGGTAAGGAAGAGGCCACGGGTTCAATTCCCGTCATCGGCTCTACCATTAAAAAATATTATTTGTTGAATCCTTATTTAATCAAACTTAAACACCAGTAAGATATGGCAAAAGAAAAATTTGAACGCACGAAACCGCACGTGAATATTGGTACCATCGGTCACGTCGACCATGGAAAGACCACACTCACCGCTGCGATAACTCAGGTATTAGCTGAAAAGGGCTGGTCAGAAATCAGATCCTTTGATTCTATCGACAATGCACCTGAAGAAAAAGAAAGAGGTATTACCATTAATACAGCACACGTTGAGTATCAGACAGAAACACGTCACTACGCACACGTTGACTGCCCCGGTCACGCTGACTATGTGAAAAACATGGTTACCGGAGCTGCCCAGATGGACGGCACGATTTTGGTAGTTGCTGCAACCGATGGTCCCATGCCCCAGACACGTGAGCATATTCTCTTAGCCCGTCAGGTTGGTGTACCGAACATTGTTACTTTCATGAACAAGGTTGACCTGGTAGACGACGAAGAGCTTCTCGAACTGGTTGAGATGGAAATTCGTGAACTGCTGTCCTTCTACGAGTTTGATGGTGATAATGCCTCAGTTATCCAGGGTTCTGCACTGGGTGCCCTTAACGGAGAGGAAAAATGGGTTGAGAAAGTTGTTGAACTGATGAATGCTGTTGACACTGAGATCCCACTACCCGAGCGTGCCGTGGATAAAGATTTCCTTATGCCGGTTGAAGACGTATTCTCAATCACCGGCCGTGGAACAGTTGCTACAGGACGTATTGAAAGAGGTGTTATCAATAGCGGTGATCCTGTTGATATTATCGGTATGGGCGCCGAAAAACTGAAATCAACCGTAACGGGTGTGGAAATGTTCCGCAAGATCCTTGATCGCGGTGAAGCCGGTGACAACACTGGTCTGCTGCTTCGTGGTATTGATAAAGATGCCATCTCCCGTGGTATGGTAATCTGTAAGCCCGGTTCGGTTAAGCCTCACAACAAATTTAAGGCAGAGGTTTATGTCCTTAAGAAAGAAGAAGGCGGTCGCCACACACCATTTGGTAACAGATATCGTCCGCAGTTCTTCTTCCGTACTACTGACGTAACCGGAGAAATCTCTCTTCCCGAAGGACGTGAGATGGTAATGCCCGGCGATAACCTGACCATTCATGTTGAGCTGATTGCCGACGTGGCCATGGATAAAGGCCTGCGCTTTGCGATACGCGAAGGTGGACGTACAGTAGGCGCCGGTCAGGTAACCGAGATTGTTGACTAAAGTCCATAATGAGGTCTTATCAAAAGGATAGTTACCCTCGATATGACCTCTATACACGGGTGTAGCTCAATTGGTAGAGTGGCGGTCTCCAAAACCGTAGGTTGAGGGTTCGAGTCCTTCCACCCGTGCTAATTTTTTAGAATATTATATGTTATGAAGAAAATCAGAGCCTACATCAGTGAATCCTATGATGAGTTAATCAACAAGGTTTCATGGCCTTCTTGGAGCGAACTGCAAAGTAGTGCAGTGGTGGTATCTATTGCTTCCCTGATAATCGCTTTTGTCGTTTATTTGATGGATATTTCCTTTAGCTCCATACTAGAACAGTTTTACCATCTCTTTTTGTAAACATTCCGTTTTCCGGTCGGAAAATATTCTAAAAAGTTATCTGATTTTCATTGGCCGGAAAAATATAATTGCGGAAAATAGCTTCATTGATTAGTATGAGCGAGCAGGTTAAAAAATGGTATGTAGTCCGGGCAATAAGTGGCGGTGAAAAAAAGGTTAAACAATACCTTGAAAGTGAAGTCGCCAGACTTGGACTTGAAGATTATATCTCGCAGGTACTGATTCCTACCGAAAAGATTTATCAGGTGCGTAAAGGGAAAAAAGTAAGCACTGAGCGTAACTATTTCCCTGGTTATGTGCTTGTTGAAGCGGCTTTGGTAGGTGAAATTCCGCATATTATCAGGAATGTACCAGGTGTGCTGGGTTTTTTGGGCTCTGATGGTGACCCTGTACCCCTGCGAAAGTCAGAAGTGAACCGTATCCTCGGAAAGGTTGACGAACTGTCTGAAAAAGAGGAGGAACTACACGTTCCCTTTATTGTCGGGGAAACCGTCAAGGTTATTGATGGACCGTTTAATAGTTTCTCAGGCGTTGTAGAGGAAATTAATGAAGAGAAGAAGAAGTTGAAGGTGATGGTAAAGATTTTTGGACGAAAAACGCCTTTGGAGTTGAGTTTCATGCAGGTGGAAAAAGAATAACGTTTCAGTATCCTGTAATACAGGACAGGAAACGACAGGACTTTTTTACTTGTGAAATGTATCAGATCCCCTTACTTGAAAAATAATTAAACAATGGCAAAAGAAGTTAGTGGAGTAATAAAGCTACAAATTAAAGGAGGTGCTGCAAATCCCTCTCCACCAGTAGGGCCCGCGCTGGGTGCCAAAGGTGTGAATATCATGGAGTTTTGCAAGCAGTTTAATGCCCGTACACAAGATAAGGCCGGAAAGATTATTCCAGCCATTATTACAGTGTACAAGGATAAGTCCTTTAATTTTATCATTAAAACCCCGCCCGTACCTGTACAATTGCGCGAAGCCGCCAAGATTAAATCCGGGTCGGCTGAACCCAACAGGGCCAGAGTTGCAACGATCTCCTGGGACAAGGTCAGGGATATAGCTGAAGAGAAAATGCCGGACCTGAACTGTTTTACGATTGAATCGGCCATGAAAATGGTGGCTGGCACTGCTCGCAGTATGGGTATCCGGATCAAAGGGGAACGCCCCGTGTAATAGTCCTTGTTACCAAACACGGGCCATGAATTAGTAAAGCTTAACCTATAATAACAATGGCGAAATTAACGAAAAAGCAGAAAGAAGCTTTAGCAAAGTTTGATCATAAAGGGGCTTACCCTTTGTCAGATGCGGCAGATTTAGTGAAAAAAGTCAACTATGCCAACTTTGATGCTTCGGTGGATTTGGATGTCAGGCTGGGTGTTGACCCGCGAAAAGCCAATCAAATGGTACGTGGAGTTGTGGCCCTGCCGCACGGAACCGGTAAAACCGTAAGGGTACTTGTGCTTTGCGGCCCCGATAAGGAAGACGAAGCAAAAGAAGCCGGTGCCGATTATGTTGGTCTGGATGAATATGTGGAGAAGATCAAAGGTGGCTGGACCGACGTTGATGTGGTAATTACCACACCCAATGTAATGCCAAAGGTCGGTGCCCTGGGACGTATTCTCGGTCCGCGCGGACTGATGCCGAACCCCAAAGCAGGTACCGTTACCATGGACATTGGCAAAGCCGTTCAGGACGTGAAAGCCGGTAAGATCGACTTTAAAGTGGATAAGTATGGTATCATACATGCAGGTATCGGTAAGGTGTCATTCAATAAAGAACAGATTATTGATAACGCCAAAGAACTTGTGAATACTATATTGCGGTTAAAGCCTGCTTCTGCCAAAGGGACCTATTTGAAAAGCATTCATTTGTCAAGTAGCATGAGCCCGGGCATTAAGGTCGAAACCAAATCAGTAGCATTATAAACGAAAAGGGAATTGCTCCCTTGAAAGATGTTGACGATTTATGAAAAGTAGAGAAGAAAAATATCAGATTATTGAATCGCTTACAGATAAACTGAAAAACAGCGATATCATTTATCTGGCCGATACTTCTGATTTGAATGTTGAGAAAATCAATGAACTCAGAGGGTTGTGCTTCAGGAGAAACGTTTCTTTGGAAGTGGTGAAAAATACCCTGTTGAAGAAAGCCATGGATCAGAGTGGTAAAGAGCTGGAGCCGCTGCATGAAGCACTGGCCGGCACTACCTCACTCATGCTTTCCGATACCGGGAATGTTCCCGCCAAACTGATCAAAGAGTTTCGTAAAAAACATAAAAAACCCTTTTTAAAAGGGGCTTATATTGAAGAGGCCTGTTACCTTGGCGATGATCAGCTTGAAACACTCACAAAGATCAAATCCAGGGAAGAGCTTATCGGCGATCTTATAGGACTGTTGCAGTCACCTGCTACTAATGTCCTGTCTGCACTGCAATCCGGTGGTAACACACTTTCCGGCCTCGTAAAAACGCTTTCTGAAAAAGAAGAAAGCTAATCAAGTATTTATTTCTAATTCAGAATTTTAAAAACACCTCAAAAACAATAGAAAAATGGCAGATTTGAAAGCTTTTGCAGAACAGTTGGTTAACCTTTCCGTGAAAGAGGTTAATGAATTGGCAACAATTTTGAAAGACGAATATGGTATTGAACCAGCAGCCGCTGCTCCTGTAGCTGTAGCTGCCGGTGGTGGAGAAGCCGCCGAAGATGCTGCTGAAGAGCAGACTCAGTTTGATGTAATCCTGAAATCCCCCGGTTCTTCCAAGCTCGCCGTCGTGAAGCTCGTGAAAGAACTTACCAGCCTTGGTCTGAAAGAGTCTAAAGAACTTGTAGATGGCGTTCCAAGGGAAATTAAAGAAGGCATTACCAAGGATGAAGCTGAGTCATTGAAAAAACAACTTGAAGAAGCCGGTGCAGAGGTTGAAGTAAAGTAACCCTCTACCCGGACAAAAATAAAGATTAGACTTCTTCCGGATAAACCATCCGCTGTAGAAGTCTGATCTTTATTACTTCTCATTACGTTTCTCTTTTTTTGGCTTTTAGTAACTTCAAACCTTCGAACCTTGGCAGAACAACAAAAAATCGCAGAAAGGGTCAGCTTCGGCACTGTAACCAACCATTTTGATTATCCCGATTTTCTTGAAATCCAAATAAAGTCCTTCCAGGACTTTTTCCAGCTTGAAACAACGCCGGAAAACAGAAAAAATGAGGGATTATTTAAGGTTTTCAGTGAAAACTTTCCCATTTCAGACGCCAGAAACAACTTCGTATTGGAGTTTCTGGATTATTTTATTGACCCTCCTAAGTATTCTATCCAGGAATGCATCGACCGGGGTCTTACCTATAGTGTACCCCTAAAGGCTAAACTGAAACTTTATTGTACCGATCCGGAACATGAGGATTTTGAGACCATCATTCAGGACGTGTACCTGGGAACCATTCCTTATATGACACCCCGCGGTACGTTTCTGATCAATGGTGCTGAACGGGTGGTTGTATCCCAGCTTCATCGCTCCCCCGGCGTGTTTTTTGGTACCAGTGTTCACGCCAATGGAACACAGCTCTATAGTGCCCGTATTATCCCGTTTAAAGGCTCCTGGATTGAATTTGCCACCGATATCAATAGCGTGATGTACGCGTATATCGATCGCAAAAAGAAACTTCCGGTGACAACACTTCTTCGTGCCATCGGCTTTGAAACTGATAAAGATATCCTTGAGATATTTGACCTGGCCGACGAGGTGAAAGTCACCAAAACCGGGCTGAAGAAACATGTGGGTCGAAAACTGGCCGCCCGGGTCCTGAAATCATGGGTGGAAGACTTCGTTGATGAAGATACCGGCGAGGTCGTCTCTATCGAACGTACCGAAGTGATCATCGACAGGGAAACAGTCCTGGAAAATGATCATATCGATCAGATCCTGGATGCCGGCGTCAAAACAATCATCCTGCACAAAGAAGGGGTCAATGTAAACGACTATATCCTCGTTTACAATACCCTGCAAAAAGATACTACCAACTCTGAAAAAGAGGCTGTAGAGTTTATATATCGACTGTTGCGGAATGCCGACCCACCAGATGACGAAACAGCGCATAGCATGATAGAGAAGCTGTTTTTCTCTGATAAGCGGTATGACCTGGGTGATGTCGGGCGCTACCGGATCAATAGGAAGCTCAACCTCGATACCCCCGCGGATGTTAAAGTTCTTACCCGCGAAGATATCATCCGTATTGTGAAATATCTGATCGAACTGGTTAACGCCAAAGCCGATGTGGATGATATTGACCACCTGAGTAACCGTCGTGTCCGTACAGTCGGTGAGCAGTTGTATACACAGTTTGGTGTCGGACTGGCACGAATGGCACGCACCATACGCGAACGTATGAATGTTCGCGATAACGAGGTGTTTGCACCGACTGACCTGATTAACGCCAAGACATTATCATCGGTGATCAATTCTTTCTTTGGTACCAACCAGCTGTCACAGTTCATGGATCAGACCAATCCGCTGGCAGAGATCACCCACAAGCGACGGATGTCAGCGCTCGGTCCTGGTGGTCTGTCGCGTGAGCGTGCCGGCTTTGAGGTTCGCGACGTCCACTTTACCCATTACGGACGACTCTGTACCATCGAAACACCCGAAGGTCCGAATATCGGACTGATATCCTCACTGTGTGTTTATGCTAAGGTAAACGAGCTGGGATTTATCGAAACACCCTATTTTCGTGTAGAGGACGGCAAAGTTCGTTTCGATGAGGATCCGGCTTACCTCTCCGCCGAAGAAGAAGAAACAGAGATCATCAGCCAGGCCAATGTGCCGCTGAATAATGACGGTACTTTTCAGCAGGAACGCCTTAAAGTACGTTACCAGGCAGATTATCCTATTGTTACACCGTCAAAAATCAACCTGATGGATGTCGGGCCCAATCAGATCGCTTCAATTGCCGCTTCACTGATTCCATTCCTGGAGCATGACGACGCCAACAGGGCTCTGATGGGAAGTAATATGATGCGCCAGGCTGTACCACTCATAAACCCTGAGGCTCCGATTGTAGGAACCGGCCTGGAAAAACGTGTGGCCAACGATTCGCGGGTGCTGCTGCATGCCGAAGGTGACGGTGTTGTAGAATATGTTGATGCCGCCAGGGTGATGATCCGCTACTCCCGTACCGAAGAGGAGCGACTGGTAAGCTTTGAAGACGATGTAAAAACCTATCACCTGACCAAGGTTAGTAAAACCAATCAGAGTAGCTGTCTAGACCTCAAACCCATAGTCCGTAAAGGCCAAAAGGTCACCAAAGGACAATTGCTGTGCGAAGGGTATGCCACCATGAATGGCGAACTGGCGCTCGGACGTAATCTAAAGGTCGCTTTCATGCCCTGGAAAGGTTATAACTTTGAGGATGCCATCGTCGTTTCAGACAAAATTGTTCGCGAAGATATCTTTACCTCTATCCATATTGAGGAGTTTTCATTGGATGTGAGGGATACCAAGCGCGGTGCCGAGGAGTTGACCAGTGATATTCCCAATGTGGGCGCCGATGCTATTAAAGACCTCGATGAGAACGGTCTGATTCGCGTCGGAGCCGAAGTGAATGAGGGTGATATCCTGATCGGAAAGATAACCCCTAAAGGGGAAACAGATCCAACGCCCGAAGAAAAATTGCTGCGTGCAATCTTTGGTGATAAGGCGGGTGATGTAAAAGATGCTTCATTGAAAGCGCCACCCGCGACCAAAGGGGTTATCATTGACAAAAAGTTATTCTCCCGTGTTATCAAGGACCGTAAGGGTAAGTCGAAAGATAAGGCGCTCATCGAAAAGATCGATGAAGAGTTTAACAACAAAGCGGCAGAACTCCGTTCCAAGCTGGTTGACAAACTGATCGTCCTGGTGTCCGGTAAAACATCCCAGGGCGTTACAAACAGCCTGAAAGAAGTTGTGGTTCCGAAAGGCACCAAGTTTACCCAAAAGATCCTGCATGGCCTGGATTATTCGACCATTAATCCTAACAACTGGACCACAGACAAGGATAAGAACGAACTCATTAAATCGCTCCTTCATAATTACTCGATCGAACACAAAGATCTGTTGGGGCATTATAACCGTCAGAAGTTCACGGCTACCGTGGGCGATGATCTGCCGACCGGTATCGTTCAGCTGGCCAAGGTGTATCTGGCCAAGAAGCGTAAGTTGACTGTTGGTGATAAGATGGCGGGTCGCCACGGTAACAAAGGTGTTGTTGCCAGGATTGTTCGCGAGGAAGACATGCCATTTTTGGAGGACGGAACACCGATGGACATTGTGTTGAGCCCGTTGGGTGTGCCTTCCAGGATGAACCTGGGACAGATCTATGAAACGGTTCTTGGTTGGGCCGGAGAGAAACTTGGTACGAATTTTGCCACGCCAATATTTGATGGTGCCCATGTTGATCAGATTAACGAATACCTTCACAAGGCAAACCTGCCTGAGAATGGTAAAGTGTATCTCTATAATGGCGGCACCGGTGAGCGTTTTGACCAGCCGGCTACAGTGGGCGTGATTTATATGCTGAAGCTGGGCCATATGGTTGAAGATAAGATGCATGCCCGTTCCATTGGGCCTTATTCATTGATCACACAACAACCATTGGGTGGTAAAGCCCAGTTTGGTGGTCAGCGTTTTGGTGAGATGGAAGTCTGGGCTCTGGAAGCATTTGGTGCTGCAAATGTGTTGCAGGAGATACTGACAATGAAGTCGGATGACGTTATTGGCCGTGCCAAAGCCTACGAAGCCCTTGTAAAAGGCGAGAACCTGCCAATGCCGGGTGTTCCCGAATCCTTCAATGTGCTGGTGCATGAGCTCAGGGGTCTCGGTCTCAATATCAAGTTTGACTAGAAGGGCTTCTGCAGCGTTCTCCGCTGCCATACGCAATAAACGAACGTACGTCATTAACAAATCTAATCTATGGCTTTCAGAAAAGAATCCAACGTCAAGAGCAATTTTTCCAATATTACCGTCAGCCTTGCCTCGCCCGAATCCGTCCTGGAAAGGTCCCATGGTGAGGTACTTAAGCCCGAAACGATCAATTACCGTACGTACAAGCCGGAAAGGGACGGCCTTTTCTGCGAGCGGATCTTTGGTCCGGTAAAAGATTGGGAATGCCATTGCGGGAAATACAAACGAATACGTTATAAAGGCATTGTCTGTGACCGCTGTGGTGTGGAAGTTACCGAAAAGAAGGTAAGACGTGAACGGATGGGCCACATCAAATTGGTTGTCCCGGTAGCCCACATATGGTTTTTCCGCACGTTGCCCAATAAGATCGGTTACCTGCTGGGTTTGCCATCCAAAAAACTGGATCAGATCATCTATTACGAACGTTATGTGGTGATCAATCCCGGTGCCAAGTCGGATGAACTTAAGTTTATGGATTTCCTTTCGGAAGAAGATTACTTTAATGCTTTGGAATCGCTTCCTGTGGAAAACCAGATGCTGGATGAGGATGATCCCAATAAGTTTGTTGCCAGGATGGGGGCAGAAGCCCTGAAAGAACTGCTCAGCAAGCTTGATTTGGATCAGCTTTCCTATGACCTCCGTCATAAGGCCAACACAGAAACTTCCCAGCAACGCAAGGCCGACGCCCTGAAACGATTGCAGGTCGTTGAGTCTTTCCGAGACTCTCAGCAAACTATCGAAAACCGGCCCGAATGGATGATCGTCGACGTCGTACCGATTATTCCGCCGGAACTGCGTCCCCTGGTGCCACTGGATGGCGGACGTTTTGCCACCAGTGACCTGAACGATCTCTACCGGAGGGTGATCATCCGTAATAACCGTCTGAAAAGACTTATTGAAATCAAAGCTCCGGATGTGATCCTGCGGAATGAGAAACGAATGCTGCAGGAAGCGGTTGACTCTCTGTTTGATAACTCACGGAAGACCAATGCCGTCAAGACAGAATCCAACAGGCCGCTTAAGTCCTTGTCTGACAGTTTGAAAGGTAAGCAGGGCCGCTTCCGCCAAAACCTGCTTGGTAAACGTGTCGACTATTCTTCACGTTCAGTGATCGTGGTTGGACCCGAATTGAGCATGCATGAGTGCGGTATCCCGAAAGAAATGGCTTCCGAGCTGTTCAAACCCTTTATCATCCGTAAGATGCTCGAGCGGGGGATCGTTAAGACAGTTAAATCAGCCAAAAAGATTGTTGATCGCAAAGACCCGGTTGTGTGGGATATCCTGGAGAATGTACTGAAAGGACATCCCGTGCTGCTGAACCGTGCACCTACATTGCACCGTCTTGGTATCCAGGCTTTTCAGCCTAAACTCATTGAGGGTAAAGCGATTCAGCTTCACCCGCTGGTATGTACGGCGTTTAACGCCGACTTCGACGGGGACCAGATGGCAGTCCACTTGCCACTGGGAAATGCAGCGATCCTAGAAGCACAATTGCTGATGCTGGCTTCACATAATATTTTGAATCCGGCTAATGGTGCACCTATTTCCGTGCCTTCCCAGGATATGGTCCTCGGTCTCTATTACCTGACTAAAGGTCGTAAGAGTACCAAAGAACATCCTGTGAAAGGAGAAGGGCTCAGCTTCTACGGACCCGAAGAGGTATTTATAGCTTATAATGAAGGAGCCGCTGATATGCACGCCGTTATCAAGGTGCGTGTAAGTGTTAAAGAAGGCGACAAACTGGTGGATAAGATCGTACAGACAACTGTCGGCCGGGTGGTATTTAACCGGGTCGTCCCTGAAGAGTATGGGTTTGTGAATCAGTTGCTCACCAAGAAAGCCCTGCGTGATGTTATTGGCGGTATCATGAAAGAAACCGGCATTTCGCGTACATCCAAGTTCCTTGATGACATCAAAGACCTTGGTTTCTATATGGCCTTTAAAGGAGGTCTGTCATTCAACCTGGGTGATATTATCGTACCCGAAGAGAAACAGATCCTGATCAACCAGGCCGATGAACAGGTTGAAGAGGTGCGCGGTAACTACAGCATGGGCTTTATTACCAATAACGAACGGTATAACCAGATCATCGACATCTGGACCCATACCAATGCCAAGTTGACCAAAGTGTTGATCGACAAAACAACAGCCGACAACTATGGTTTTAACCCTGTTTATATGATGCTGGACTCCGGAGCCAGGGGATCGAAAGAGCAGATCCGGCAGCTGTCGGGTATGCGTGGTTTGATGGCCAAGCCTCAAAAGTCTGGTGCCAAAGGTGGTGAAATTATTGAAAACCCCATCCTTTCCAATTTTAAGGAAGGATTGTCCGTTCTTGAGTACTTTATTTCAACCCACGGTGCGCGTAAAGGTTTGGCAGATACGGCTTTGAAGACCGCAGATGCCGGTTACCTGACCCGTCGTCTCGTTGATGTATCGCAGGATGTGATTATATCAGAGAGCGATTGTGGTACGCTAAGAGGTTTGACCGCAACCGCACTTAAAAACAATGAAGAAACCGTAGAGACATTGTATGACCGTATCCTTGGAAGGAACAGTCTGCATAATATATACCATCCTACATCAGGTGACCTGATTGTTGAAGCCGGTGGGGAGTTGAATGAAGAGATTTGTGAAGTCATTGAGGAATCACCGATTGAGGCCGTTGAGATCCGTTCGGTGCTTACCTGTGAATCCAAGCGGGGTGTATGTGCCAAATGTTACGGACGAAACCTGGCTACCGGAAGGATGGTGCAGAAAGGTGAATCCGTCGGTGTTATCGCCGCCCAATCAATCGGTGAGCCTGGTACACAGCTAACCCTGAGAACCTTCCATGTGGGTGGTACCGCTTCCAATATCGCTACTGCTTCTAAAGTGAATGCCAAATACGACGGTGTCCTCGAAATTGATGAGCTACGCTCGGTGCCATTTACAAACGAAGAAGGCAAACAGTTCCACGTCGTGATCGGCCGTTCTGCAGAGATGCGTATCGTCGATAAGAACACCCGGATGGTCCTTACAAGCCAGAACATTCCTTATGGTGCGAATCTGTATTTCAATGATGGTGACGAGGTTAAAAATGGCGATCTGATCTGTGAATGGGATCCATACAACGCCGTAATCGTTTCCGATGTACCGGGTAAGGTCGTATACAACAATATGGTTGAAGGTACTACCTACCGTACCGACTCGGATGAACAAACAGGTTACTATGAAAAAGTGATTATCGATTCCAAGGATAAGACGCGGAACCCCTCTATCAGTGTTGTTGACAATGAAGGGAATGTGCAACGTTTATATGATATGCCAGTGGGTGCACATGTTGTACTCAATGAAGATGCAGAGGTAAAACCGGGCGTTGTTCTGGCGAAGATCCCGCGTGCCGTTGGTAAGTCAGGTGACATTACGGGTGGTCTGCCGCGTATCACCGAACTTTTTGAAGCACGTAATCCATCAGATCCCGCTGTGGTATCAGAGATAGATGGTGTGGTTTCCTTTGGTAAGAAGATTAAGCGTGGTAACCGGGAGGTAATTATTACCTCGAAAACAGGTGATGAGAAACGTTATCTGGTGCCCCTTACCAAGCAGATCCTGGCACAGGAAAATGACTTTGTGAAAGCAGGTACACCGCTCTCCGACGGGCCGATTACCCCTGCTGATATTCTTGCAATAAAAGGTCCAACCGCCGTTCAGGAATATATCGTGAATGAGGTGCAGGAGGTATACCGGATGCAGGGTGTTAAAATCAATGATAAACACTTTGAAGTTATTGTGCGTCAGATGATGCGCAAGGTTACTATTGAGGATCCCGGCGATACACGCTTCCTGGAAAATGAGATCGTGAACAAGATTGAGTTCATGGAGGAAAATGATAGCCTCTTTGGCAGGAAAGTGGTTGTAGATCCCGGTGACTCTGGACTTAAGGCCGGACAAATTATTACCGCCCGGAAGCTGAGAGATGAGAATTCGTTGCTGAAACGGAAAGATAAACGGATCATAGAGGCACGTGATGCCAATGGTGCTACTGCACGTCAGCAGTTGCAGGGAATTACAAAAGCATCACTGCAGACGCAAAGCTTTATATCTGCCGCTTCTTTCCAGGAAACTACAAAAGTGCTGACAGATGCTGCCGTAAGTGCAAAAACCGATTATCTCAAAGGACTGAAAGAGAATGTGATCGTTGGTCACCTCATTCCCTCCGGTACTGGCCTGCGGGAGTATGAAAATATCATTGTCGGCTCCAGGGAAGAATATGACCTGCTGATGGCTTCCAAGTCCAAAGCATCAGAAGAAGAAAAAGAACAATCTGAAATTTCAAATCAATAATATCAATAAGTATGTCTGAAAACAATAAACAGGAAAAACACGATAAACAGGTAAACATTGAACTGGGTGAGGAAGTGGCAGAAGGCGTCTATGCCAATCTGGCCATTATTACCCACTCTAACACTGAATTTGTTGTGGATTTCGTCAGAATGATGCCCGGTGTACCCAAAGCCAAGGTGAAGTCACGTGTAGTGCTTACTCCCCAGCATGCAAAGCGCCTTATGAAGGCATTAAAGGATAATATTGACAAGTTTGAGTCTAACCACGGCCCGATTAAAGAAATTGAGGGGACCAAATTGCCAATGAACCTTGGTGGCCCCACGGCCCAGGCGTAATCCAATCAATGACACCTATACACAGGGGCTTCTCCGGAAAGGGAAGCCCCTGTTTGCATGTCACACTGCCGTGATGTTTTAAACAATCTTACTAACAGGAGCTCATCTTTGGTAAGCCTTACCGGCAGGGTTTATTCCTGCATGCCGTATGTGAAAACGATATGTTTTGTTGATGATACCCCTCGTTACTGTTCCCGCGGATCAGGTTTCAGGGGCAGACGAGCCATTTTTTCGATGGTGAGGGTCGGGTGGCCAAAAGATTCTGTAATATTTCCCTTCAGAAGGTAGATGCCATGGCCGCGAAAAGGGTATGTTTGTGCTTCTTTCGGGAAGTGGACGGTGTCGAAGAAGTTGCCCCGGTAATCAAGGAAGCAGCCGAAAAACATGGTTTCTTTCCGGGTGGTACGCACATGCTTGACACTGACCAGCCACCCGGCCATGCGTACGCTACGACCGGTATACCGGAGCATGTCGCTGGCGTATATTTCCCCGCGAAAGCTTGTTTTCAGCAGGTCAAACAGGCTGAGTGACGTAGTAAAACCGAGCAGCTCTATCTCATCATAGGCATCAGAGAGGGGGCTGGTTTCCGGTTCAGGCCACCTGAAATGTCTGACGGGTGTGCGAAACAGACCGGGCGTAGGTTGTTTGGCTTTTCCGGTGAGCAGATGGGCCTGCCAGAGCAATTTACTTTTGGGAATACCGGTGAAGCGCAGCCCCCCTGCTCTGATCATGATTATAAGCGCTTCGCGGGTGATGTTGGTTCTTGCCACAAAGTCTTCCAGCCCCCGGTATTGCCCGTTGCGGCTGCGTTCTTCACAGATCTGAGATCCCAGCTTTTTGGGCATCTGGTGTAAATGGACAAACCCGATGTAGATATGGTTTTGCCGGATCGTCGACAGGTAGTCGCTATTGTTGATGCATGGCGGTTCGATATTGGCTCCGTGGCGCCGTGCTTCATGGAAATAGATCTCGCTCCGGTAGAAGCCCCCGAAGTTGTTAATCACGGCGGTAAGAAACTCCAGGGGGTAGTGGGCTTTCAGGTAGAGGCTCTGGAAGCTTTCGATGGCGAAAGAGGCGGAGTGGGCTTTTGAGAAGGCATAGCTGGCAAAAGACTCGATCTGCCGCCATACCTCCCGGATAAGGTTTTCGGGGTGCCCCTTTTCCCGGCAGCTTTCGAAGAAGCGGTCGATGAGGCGCTGCATCTCCTTTCTTGAACGGTATTTGCCGCTCATGGCACGTCGCAGCACATCGGCTTCGGCCAGGTTCAGTCCGGCAAAATGATGGCATATCCTGATAACATCCTCCTGGTAAACCATCACGCCGTAGGTTTCCCTGAGCTGTTCTTCCATGACCGGGTGGAGGTATTTTGTTTTTTCCGGATGGTGGGAACGGTAGATGTATGTTTCCATCATGCCGGAGCGTGAAACGCCGGGGCGAATGATGGAGCTGGCGGCCACCAGCCCGGGATAGTCCGTACAGCGCAGTTTTGTCAGCAGGCTGCGCATGGCGGGGCTCTCTATATAGAAACAGCCCAGGGTGTCTCCGGTCTGCATGAGTGCCTGTGCATCTTTGTCTTCCTTCATGCGGGCAACCTGATGGATATCTGTCTCTTTTCCCCGGTTTTCGCGTATAAGCTTTACACAATCGTTGATATGGCCGATGCCCCGTTGGCTGAGGATGTCGATCTTCTCGAAGCCGAGCGTTTCGGCGGTATACATATCCCACTGTACGGTTGGCAGCCCTTTGGGAGGCAGATCCAGGGCCGAGTAACAGCAAACGGGTTCTTCGGAGATGAGGATGCCGCCGGCATGGATGCTGCGCAGATTCGGAAATTCCTTCAAACGCCGGGCCATGTTCAGCACATGTGCCGTCACCCTGTCGTGGTGTCCGCCTGTGTCCTCTCTGGCTGCCAGCCGGTCGATCTCCGCTTTGGTGAGGCCATGTACTTTGCCCAGCTCCCGGATGGCCGACCGGTGATGAAAGGTGGAGATAGTCCCCAGCAGGGCAGTATGCCCGGCTCTATACCGCTTAAAAACATAGTCGATCACCTGGTCGCGATCCCGCCACGAAAAATCGATATCGAAGTCGGGCGGCGTTGACCGCCGGGGGTTGATAAAGCGCTCAAAGTAGAGGTTCAGCCCAATGGGGTCTACGTCGGTGATACGCAGGCAATAAGCTACAATACTGTTGGCGCCGCTGCCGCGCCCTACATGATGAAAGCCCTGTGACATCGAATAGCGGATAATGTCCCAGGTGATGAGGAAGTAGGCGGAGAATCCCAGCTGGTGAATGATGTGCAGCTCGTGTTCGACACGCCGGATGGCTTCCTGGTGTTGCCTGCCGTAACGGTATTTCACACCGTCCATGGCCAGCTTCCTGAGGAGAGCTTTGTCATCGGCCGGGTGGCCTGTAAATGTCTTTTTGTTTTTTAATGTATTGAAAGCGAAATCAATACTGCATTGGTCCAACAGCTTTTCCGCGTTGTAAAGCAGGTACGAAAAGCCTGCATAGTGTTGTTTCATTTGTGTGGGGGGTACAAACACTTCGCCGGGAGATGCTACATGTCGGGGGTTCAAGTTGGTGAGCAGCGCGTTTTGGTCGATAGCCCGCAGGTGGCGATGCAGTTCGTGATCGGCCCCGGAGGAGACGGTTACCGGATGCCAGGCTACCAGCTTATCCTGATTGTTATGCTGAACAGTAGCAGGCAGGCGGTGCAGTTCACCGGCTTTTATGCCGATGTATTCATTCGTGCCTGGTTGTTCCGGCATATGGTTGCCAAAGGGATAGATGGCTACCGTGTGTTCGCACACCGGGAAACGGTGGGGCAGGGGCGTGCCCTCCATGTTATGTTGGCTGAGAAAGGCATTCAACCGGCGAAAGCCTTCGCTGTCACGTGCCAGCACGATATAGCGCAGCTGATCGTTGCAGCGAAGCTCCATGCCGGCCACCGGCCGGATACCCTGCTCCCTGCATCGTTGAACAAACTCAGGCATGGCCGTCACGTTGTTGATGTCGGTCAGGGCCAGCCGGGTCACACCATGCTGTGCAGCACTTGTCACCAGCTCTTCAGGTGAGAGTGTACCATAGCGCAGACTGTAATAGGTGTGGCAGTTGAGGTACATGGCTGTTCAGGTTTTTTTGTTGTGTCCGGCGGCACGTCTTACGATGCCGGGACCATGTTTGATGCGCATCCTGTCGACGGCCTGGTAGAGCCTTGCCAGCTCAGGAGTTTCTTCAAACATGTTGAGCTGCTGCACACCCCGTATCAGCCGGCCGAACTGTATGCCCACCAGCCGTATACGCATACGCCGGGTGTAGAGCCGCCGGAAGAGTTCCTTGCAAACCGGGATGAGCGTATGATCAAAAGCGGTGTAAGGCAGGCTCTGTTGTAACGTGTGGGTGTCGAAGTTGGCGTAGCGGATCTTTACCGTCACACGCCCCGTAAGCTGCTGATGTTTGCGGAGCCTGAAGGCCAGCTGTTCGCACAAGCCGGTCAGTATATGGTTGATGCGGCTGATGCTGATGGTGTCGTTGTCGAAGGTTGTCTCGGTGCTGATGGCTTTTTGTTCGCGCCAGGATTTGACGGGAGCGTTGTCGATGCCGTTGGCACGTCGCCAAATTTCCTGTCCGTTCTTTCCCATCATCCGCTCCAGCACCTCCGGCGGGATGCGCCGCAGCGTACGAATGGTAGCAATGCCCATGTTGCGGAACTCCCGGTAAGTTTCGGAGCCTATCATCGGTATCTTACGGATGGATAAGGGATCAAGGAATGGTGTAACCAAACCGGGCGACACATGTAATGTTCCGTTGGGTTTGGCTTCGCCGGTGGCAATCCTGGAAACAGTTTTGTTCAGCGACATCCCCATGGAGATGGGCAGGCCTGTCTCCCGGATAATGGTGTTCCGCAGCCCAACAGCCCAGCGTGTCCCTCCAAAGAAACGCTCCATGCCCGTGATGTCTACATAATGTTCGTCAATAGAGGCCTTTTCAAACAGAGGTGCCTTGTCGGCAATGATCGAGGTCACCAGGTTTGAGTATTTTGTGTACCGTTCCATATCCCCCCGGATATAGATAGCGTCGGAACACAGTTGTCGTGCCATCTTCATGGGCATGGCCGAATGCACACCAAACTGCCGGGCCTCATAGCTGCAGCTGGCCACCACCCCCCGGTCACCCATCCCTCCGATAATGACCGGCCTGTTATGCAGATGGCTGTCACGAAGACGTTCAACCGATACGAAAAAGGCGTCCTGATCAAGGTGTAAAATGCTGCGGTCGTTGCTATCCATAAAAAAACTGTTTATGTTGCCTGTTTTAAAAAAAATATGTACATTTGACAAAAAACTAATCAAATAATTGCCTATAATATAATCAAAATTTGAAAATTTCTACCGTATATCCGGAATAGTCGTTGGACATTTTGTTTTGTGGCCGGTAGCTTCGGGCTCCAATGACCCATACGGGTTCAATAAATCTCTCAACGCCAATGCTATGGATTATTTCAGATCAAACATCAAACTTTTACGCAAGCGCCGGGGGCGCACCCAGGATGATGTAGCGTTTTCCCTGGGGTTGAAGCGTTCTACCCTTAGTGGTTATGAAAATGGTGTGGCACAGCCCGGCCTGGAAACCCTGATGGCCTTTTCCCGTTATTTTAACGTGTCTATCGACACCCTGGTGAAGACCGATCTGGCTTCGTTGCAGGAGAGTCAGTTAACGCAGCTGGAACGGGGCTATGATGTTTTCCTTACCGGTGGTAAGTTGCGGGTGCTGGCCACCACGGTGGACCGCAGCAACGAAGAGAATATTGAGCTGGTCTCGGAAAAGGCCAAGGCCGGCTATCGGTCGGGGTTTGCCGATCCGGAGTTCATTAAGGTGCTGCCCACCTTCCAGATGCCTTTCTTATCGAAACAAAAAAAATACCGTACCTTCCAGGTGTCGGGCGACAGCATGTTGCCCATCCCGGAAGGTGCATGGGTAACATGTGAGTTCGTGCAGAACTGGCACCTGATACGCGATCGCCATGCCTATGTGGTACATACGCTGGACGACGGAGTGGTGTTCAAAGTAGTGGAAAATCGTATCAGGAAAGAGGGACAGCTTCGGCTGCATTCCCTGAATCCGGCCTATGAGCCTTATGATGTACATGTGAATGAAGTCCGGGAGGTATGGAAGTTTGTCAATTATATCAGTGGTGAGATGCCCGATCCGGAAACCTCACAGCAGGAGTTGAGCCGGCAGGTCAATCGCCTGCGCAAAGACGTGGAAAAATTGAAAACAGGCCAAAACCAGGAAGAGTAATCCGGTATCGGTTACCTTTCCGGTTATGTGTCCTGCAGCGGCTTCGGTAAACGATATGCCGGTACAGCCCGTCAGTTAAATGGCTACATTTGCCTTATAAGCTCTTTAAAGAGGAGGGTCATTCTGGCGGATGCAGCAGCACCCTGTTTTTGTACCTCCTTATGAGTGGTGGTACCCTCGACACGTTCTGCCAGGTTGGTGATCACGGATATTCCAAAGCATCGCATGCCGGCATGACGCGCCACAATTACCTCCGGTACGGTCGACATGCCGGTGGAGTCGGCACCCCAGTTGCGGAACATCTTATATTCGGCCGGTGTTTCAAGGGTCGGACCCGGGCTGCCAATGTATACACCGGTCTGGAATTTGATTTTATGGTCGTTGGCGATTTTTTTGGCTTTCGCAATCAGCTCAGGACAATAGGTCTGGCTCATCTCCGGGAAACGTGGCCCCAGCTCGGCAATGTTTGGACCCAACAAAGGATTACCGGGAAAATGATTGATATGATCGCGTATGATCATCAGGTCTCCTACCTCAAATGCCTGGTTTAACCCACCGGCCGCATTGGATACAAGCAGGGTGTGTGCCCCCATCATGTGCATCACGCGGATGGGGAAGGTAACTTTTTGAAGCGAATAGCCTTCATAATAATGGAAACGGCCCTTCATGGCCATTACCTGTTTGCCCCCCAGCTCGCCAAAAATTAATTGTCCGGCATGCCCATCTACCGTCGAAGTTAAGAAGTTGGGGATCTCTTCATACGAAAAACGGTGTGTGATGTTTATCTCATCGGCCAGGCTGCCAAGCCCGCTACCTAATACAATCCCTGCCTCCGGGCTGCTGTTGGTCTTCTCCTTTAAAAATGTTGCCGTTTCTTTTAGTTGTTCTATCATAGTATGAATTATGTCTGATATTCTGCTAAAATAATAAATTCTTTGGTTGCGGTAACCCTGGTATGGTTCTCTTCAGGAAAAATGTAGCATGTAACACATAAAATATCCCGGAGGCCATAACTGGTGTTACGCAGGTGGGCTAATCAATGACCTCGATATGATTGATGAGATCCGTTCCATGGCTTTCCTGCACAAGTTTAACAGCAACGACCCCACAGTGGTAAGTGCCCGGGAAGCCGTTGAGATGGCTACTATGGGTGGTGCCCGTGTGCTGGGTCTCGACCGGCAGATTGGCTCACTGGAGAAGGGAAAGAAGGCCGATTTGATCCTCCTGAATATGGATAAACCCCATGCCCATCCACTGTACAATATTTACTCTCTGATCGTATATAGTATGCGTGGTGCAGATGTGGAAACGGTTATGGTGAACGGCCGCTTTCTTGTTGAAGATGCCAGGCTGATGACGCTTGACCATGATCGTTTATATGATAAGGTGGAAGGCATAGCCCGGCAGGTCCGCAAATACGGCGAGCAAATTGGTATATTTCCAAAGCAGCAGGCCAATATAAAGAAGTAGGAAACAGGATACTTCGCGAGAACAGATCAGCTTGTATGCTTAGTATTCTGTTTTATCCTCCATGGCGATCCAGGTGTCAAAAGGCTTTCGGGCGATGTCGCTTTTTACCTGCTGTTTCGGGATGGTGCGTTTCTCAGCAGGCAGGCTGAGCTCTTTGAAAATAAATGAATCATCAAATCCAGCCTTTGCAGCATCATCGCTTTGGGCGGCGTAATAGATCCGGCTCAGACGTGCCCAGTAGATAGCACTCAGACACATCGGGCATGGCTCACAACTGGTATAGATCACAGCCCCTTCCAGACTGAAATCACCTTTTTGCTGACAAGCATCCCGGATGGCCATCACCTCAGCATGTGCCGTCGGATCATTGATGGTTGTTACCCGGTTCACGCCCCGGCCGATCACCTCTCCATCTTTGACAACTAATGCACCAAATGGGCCGCCCTGGTAATTTTCGGCATTCCTGGCGGCCATCTCAACGGCCTCATTGATAAACTCCTGATGCATTCTGCTCATAATCGTTTTGTTTATTCTTGACAAATCTAAAAAAAAACGGGTTATCATGGGTAAAAAATATCCTGAACGGTACACAAGATCTCAAAAATTTCCCCGTGAAGCTCTCAAATCCCAGCTCCCGGTTCGCTTACTGGCTTCCTCGCTTCCTTGTATCCTCGCCTCCTCGCTTCCTCGCGTCTTCACCTCCTCGCTTCCTCGTATCTTCGCCTCCTCGCTTCCTCGCATCCTCGCCTCCTCGCTTCCTCGCTTCCTCGCGTCTTCGCCTCCTCACGTCTTCGTATCATCGCATCTTCGTTTCATCGCATCTTCGTTTCAGCTGCAATCCCTGCGCTATTCATAAAGCATAGACTCATTGATACATAAAAACTGCTATTTTTGTAAATAAATAAACGCTTTGACTGCATACGATCCCGACATAAAGGGCTTTCTTGATGAGAAGGCAGACAAATACAATAATCCCGATTTCATTGAGACGGATCCCATTGTTGTGCCTCATCAGTTTACGCGAAAGGAAGATATTGAAATAGCCGGTTTTTTGACGGCTTCCATCGCCTGGGGGAAAAGGGAGACAATCATAAAAAATGCCTTCACGCTGATGGAACTGATGGGATACACCCCCTACGATTTTGTCATGAACCACCAGGCGCATCATCTTGAAAAACTTGATCATTTTGTTCACCGGACATTCAATGCTGTTGATGCGAAATACTTTATCAGGGCGTTGAAGTACATCTATACCCATCAGGGTGGACCCGAGACGCTTATTGCCGCTTCTGTTTCGGAAAATTCCGTAATTCCTTCTTTAAGCAACTTTCATACCGTATTTTTTTCACTGCCTCACCCCCTTCGAACACGAAAACATGTTTCCGACCCCAACAAAGGTTCTTCAGCAAAGAAAATAAACATGTATCTGCGGTGGATGGTTCGTCAGGATAAGAAGGGTGTAGATTTCGGTTTGTGGAAGACTGTTTCTCCTGCTATTTTGTCCTGCCCGCTGGATGTTCATACCGGCAATGTGGCACGGAAACTGGGCCTGCTGACCCGCAAACAAAATGACATAAAGTCTGTTTGCGAACTTGACAGCGCATTGCGGGCAATGGACTGTCACGATCCTGTTCGCTATGATTATGCCTTGTTTGGACTGGGCATGTATGAACACTTCTGACGTTTTGTATGTTTTCCTATTGAGTCGATAGCTTTCGGGTAACACTATCCGGATGGTTCCTGCAGCGCACCCGGATATTTGTTGTGCCGGTTGCGTGAAGTGATGAGTAGCTGGAGAAGAAGCTCGAAGCTCGAAGCTCGAAGCTGGAAGGAAGAAGTAAACGGTGAACAGTAAACGGTGAAAGAAGCTGGAAGCT
>JAWLDT010000031.1:0-13244 GCA_041686485.1 Bacteroidales bacterium
TTTGTAAATGGTACGTCAGCCGAGGTCACGCAGCCCAAGTGCTGCGTCTACCACTGCTTCTTTTTGTAAATGGTACGTCAGCCGAGGTCACGCAGCCCAAGTGCTGCGTCTACCACTGCTTCTTTTTTGTAATTGGCAGGCCGGCCAAGTCCGGCCTGCAACTGTGGTGACAGGTCAAGCCCTGTCATTAGCGTAGCTTTCCGCGGGGAAGTAATTGAGACTTCTCTATCTAACCTCTACCTTCCAACTTCTAACTTCTTCTCTGCTTCCAGCTTCCAGCTTCGAGCTTCCAGCTTCTTTTCTTCTTCCTTCCAGCTTCCAGCTTCGAGCTTCGAGCTTCTTTTCTTCTTCCTTCCAGCTTCCAGCTCCTACCTACCTTCTCCGTTTCTCACTCGGGCTCATCTTGTGTTCCCGGCGCATCTCAAATATATCGGTTGAGATGGAATAGTCACCGATGAGGTGCTTGGCGAAATAATTGGCTGTAAGCCAGAAGTTGTATTCATTCTTTTCTCCGTAGCCGTGGCGTTCTCCGGTAAAGAGAAACATATCGAAGCGTTTTTTGGCTTCAATCAGGGCATTGGCCATCCGGAACGTATTGGCCGGATGCACATTGTTATCCATATCGCCGGTAGTCAGCAACAATTTACCTTTCAGGTTTTTCGCCAGTTCTGCATTGGTTTCAATATCATAAACGAATTTGACCTCGCCTTCATTGTTAACGATCTCCTTTACCCCATGGTGTTTCTCACTCCACCAGCGGTTATAGATGTTGTTTTGGTGGTTTCCGGCGCTGGATACGGCAACCTTAAAAAAGTCGGGGTACTGCAGCATGGCCGCTGTTGACATAAAGCCACCGCCTGAATGTCCAAATATACCAACTTTTTCAATATCAATGAAATCATGACGGTCGGCAAGCTGCTCCGCGCCATATTTCTTATCGGCCAGGCCGTAGTCCCGCAAGTCGCCATAGCCATAGTTGTGATACCATTTGGACCGGTTGGGGTGCCCGCCTCTGTTACCCAGGGTCACTACCACAAAACCGAGTTGTGCCAGGCGATCGGTACGATCCATATACTGGCTGAAGCTGGTGTTGACGGCTTCGGTCTGCGGACCGGGATAGACATACATCAGTAGCGGATACTTTTTGTCGGGATCAAAATCGTAAGGTTTATACATCACCCCGTAGAGGTCAGTAACCCCATCGGCAGCTTTCACCTGATAGGGTTCGGGAAACTGATACCCGGCATTCTTCAGATTGGACAGGTCAGCTGTTTCGAGGCGCATCACCAGTTCCCCGTTCGCATCACGCACATCAGATTGCGGTGTGGCATCCACGCGCGAATAATTGTTGACAAAATAGTGGTAGGAATCGCTCATGGCCACCTGATGGGTATAGTTCCCGGAATTTAATAGCTGCAAGTCACTACCATCAAGGTTTATCCGGTAAAAGTGGGTATAATAAGGGTTTTCGCCTTCTTCCCGACCCTGGGCCGTGAAATACATCACCCGTTCATCCTCATCTACCTTTATAATACGATGGGCGTACCAGGGGCCGGTGGTAATCTGGTGTTTTTCCTCTCCGGCATGATCATAAAGATAGAAATGCGCCCAGCCATCCCTTTCTGACCAGTGTATCAGCTCACCGGTTTCTTCAATAAGATACGGATGACGGGTATCAACATACGTATTCATCCGTTCTTCGATCAATACCTTCATATCACCGGTGGTAAGATCTGCACGACACACATCATAACGGCGCAGGTCGCGGCTGATACGGGTAAAGTAGAGCTCATCGCCGGATGGAGATAGCCAGATAGCCGGGGTATGATCTTCCAGGGATTCTTTGTGGGAGCGGCGCATCCGGGGAATCGATATCGTTTGATTGGTAAAAGCCTCTACTTGAATGGTATCCCCTTCGCCGGAAGGCATGTCAAATACCCAAAGCTCAGATTCAGCAGGATGGTCTTCACCCGGCATCAGGTATTTGTAGCTTTCCAGCTCAGGCCGGGGATCAGAAAGGGAGTTAATAACCCAAAAATATTTGATGTCGCGGGAATCCCGCCTGACAAGGGCAAACCTCTTTGAATCCGGAGACCAGATAATGCGTGCGCCACGGCGCTTCTCTTTTTCTTCTTGGATGGTTTCCTCATCATCATTCATATTCACCGAATAGCCACCACCAAAGGCGTAATGCTCCTCCCCTTCCGTGGTAATACGATGTTCCACAATGGTTGTATCTTCTTCATTTTCAATGGCCTTCATGTAGTTTTCCTTATCCATCCAGTAAAGGTCGTATTCACGGGCAAACACCACGTAGGTGCTATCAGGTGATACACTGGCCCAGGATTGTGGCTCCGGCTCATCCTCTTCTTCAATTTCATAGAGTTCACCGGTTTGAATGTTATATTCCAGATAAAAGACTTTTGGCTCTTTTTCAGGCGCATCAGATGGATCTCCTTCCCCGTTCTCTCCGTTGTTCTCTTCCTGCTCTTGCTCGTCGTTCTCATCCTGTTCATCCTGTTCATCCTGTTCATCATCTTCCCTTTTCTCCTCCTGATCCTCTTCGTCCATATCTTCCTCATCCTCTTCTTGCATATCTTGTATATCTTCCTGATCTTCTTCTTGCATATCTTCTATATCTTCCCTTTCTTCGCGCTCATCATTGTCATCAATATCATCTTCCGGCTCAACTTCTACCATTTTGGTACTGGTAACTTCAAACCGGAAAAACTGATCATCTTTCACAAATTCCGGATCGATGTCAGGCAAATTTTGATGGTCATAGGGGTCTTTGGTAATCAGGGTAAGCTGCCGGGCCATCTCATGGTTGTCAAAGAGCGGCTCTTTTGTTTCCTCTTCAAGATTTACCAGATAGTAGAACCTCCCTTCGGAAGTTTTGTAGGAATACCAAAATTTGTCACCGGTCTTAAGCCATTCGGGTGATACGCGGGTATCAAACACCATCCGGTTGATTTTGGTTGGTGAAAAACGTTCGGCCAAACGGTGATTAGCGGTTGTTACCGGTTCATTACCACCAAAAACAGTGGTGTTGGCAATTGATAAGCACAGGAGTGCAATCAACGTGATCGGGAGATGCAAAGTATAACGCATAATTCAAATTGTAAAAGGTTAAAAAAAACGTGCTATATTAGATAAAATTCCTGGTTTGAGGCAGGCTAAAGGAGTATTTTTTTTCTTTGACAAAGTAAAATTCGCCAAGCGGCAAAAATTACCGCATAAACAGAAAAAAAGGCCATCTGAATTTTGATCAGATAGCCTTTTGGATGAATGGTGCCCGGGGCCGGACTCGAACCGGCACGTTGTTGCCAACACTAGTCCCTGAAACTAGCGCGTCTACCAATTCCGCCACCCGGGCGGTCAATAAAGTTAAGAACTTATGAATAGCTGGTGCCCAGGACAAGAGTCGAACTTGCACGGCCTTGCGGCCACTACCCCCTCAAAGTAGCGTGTCTACCTATTCCACCACCTGGGCAAATTGTGGGTGCAAATGTATAAAAAATCTTTTTCTTTCTCACCAAAAAAATAAACCTTTGCAAGGAATTTTCGTTAACCCCTTGATTATAACCAGGCTGATATGACAACACAACAAGATGCGCCCGAAGACAAAACCATATCCAGGCCCATTCTGGAAATGATCACCGTGGCCAATGAATATTGTTTGTTTTTTGAAAATATTGAAAACCATCAACCAAATGACATCCTGATCTACTTTCAGCGAATCGCCCCCCTGCTCTATCTCAAAGGTGCTTTGATACCAGCCGTTGACATTGAAGACGAAAGCGAGAGCGAACGTTATGTCACCGAGGAACAATGGGAACAGATATTTAAAACATTACGGGACAAATTCCAGGATCAGGACACCTATTATATCCACAACGTAAGCTTTGACTCAGAAGAGGCCAGTTTGTCGGAAAACATGGCTGACATATTCCAGGACATGAAAGATTTCGTGATGCTGTATCAGAAGAACACCCTTCCGGCACGGCAAAATGCCATTAACCTTTTGCGCCAGCTATACCGGTGGCGCTGGGGACCGGGAGCCATCAATGCCCTTGGCGCCGTTCATAATATTCTGTATAAAGACGACGTTGATCCCGGGCTTTTTCAAAGTGACGAAGAATGGCTATAGTAGTAATTCTCTATCAGGCAATCAAATACATAATATATAATCAACCCATAACCCATAATCCCGTAAACGCTCATTCCAAATCATACTATTCGCATGAACAAAATAGCAAGAATAATCATGATCATGATTTCCGCCATCCTAACACTGGCAGCAATCAACATAAAAGCCGGTGATGGACATCAGATCAGTATTCATTTTGAAGATACGGAAGCCCCGGAGTGCTACCTGGCTTATCACTTTGGTAACCGGCAATACATGGAAGATACGACCGATATTGACGCAGAGGGTGTCGCCGTGTTTGCAGGCGAAGAAAGCCTGGCGCCAGGGCTTTACCTGGTTGTCCTGCCTGACGACCGAAATTTTGAACTTATTATTGATCAAAATCAGCATTTCAGCGTGCATATAGACCCGGACAATTTCATTTCCACGGCAGATTTCGAAAATTCGCCGTCCAATACATCCTTTTATGCATACCTGAATTTTCTCCGGGATAAAAACCCCGATCAGCGGGAACTTGAGCAGGCTCTGGAAAAGGCCTCTCAGGGCAGTCGTCAGCAGATGGAGATACAACAGCAATTAAGGGCTATGGATCAGGATGTAAGAGCTTTTCAGGATCGCATCATAGAAGAAGATCCGGACGGTTTACTGGCCCATATTCTTAAGGCACAGCGCGACCCTGATTTGCCGGATCCGCCCCGTCGTCCGGATGGCTCGGAAGATGTGGATGCCATGTATCAAATCTATAAAAACCAATATTTTAATAATATCGATTTTTCGGATGAACGGCTCTTATATACGCCTGTATACCACAGCCGCCTGCGAATCTTTTTCAACAATGTGCTGATCCAGCACCCTGACACCATCATCCAGGAAGCTGAACGCATCCTGGATAAAGCCGGCCAAAACGATGAAGTGTTTGAATACACCTTATGGTTTATTACCAATAACGCCGATCATTCCCAGATGATGGGCATGGATAAGGTATTCGTGCACATGATTGATAACTACTACACTACAGACCAGGTTGACTGGGTTGATGAACAGCAACTTCGCCATCTCAAAGAAAGGGCGGATGATAAACGGCCACTCTTGCTGGGAGAGAAAGCCCCTGAAGTAACCCTTTACGACCCAGACAAAGATGCTGTCAGCCTGCACGATATTGAGGCTGAATACCTTATTCTCTATTTTTGGGATTCAGATTGCCCGTATTGCCGAGAAGCCACGCCAAAACTAAAGGAAACCTATAATGAACTACGCCGGCACGGGGTACGTGTGATTGCCATGAATACCGATGCCGACCAGCAGAAATGGATTGAAGCAATCGAAACGTATCCCGATACCTGGATTCATCTTCATGACATTCATAATGAAACAACGTTTATGGATGATTATAACATCTATGCCATCCCACAGATAATCATCCTGAATGCGGAGCACGAAATCCTTGCAAAAGACATTGGTGTGGAGAATGTAGGCCGTTTCATACGGGAAAACATGCAAAAGAGCCGCTAACCGGTGTTCACTGGCGTCATGAACCGGTCTATCAATGGCCGGTTTACGTTATCCGAATAATAACACTGAATGACCCAATGCCAGGCAAATTACCGGTAACACTACCCGGTTGCACAGGCCTGGTAATATGGTATTATTGATGTGTATCGCGCAGCAGGTCATTCAGGGTTTTCACCGGACTGAATGTGCTGAGCGGCACTTCTACAAAAACGGTATTCCAGTAAGCCATGGATCCGTTCCAGAGTCCGGGTCTTTCAAGTGCTTTCAGGTCCTTCCCGTCCTTTGATTTCTGGCTGATAAAGCCGGTATCATGATCAATAAATTCCTTCAGGTTGAATTTGTAACCCTGATAGTCTTTGATGCTGCACACCAGGTCAACCGGATTGAAGTGGGTTGCCTTTTGCAGCTGCTCAGCCTGATGGGGATCATCCAGGTCAATTTGCGATTTTTCCACGATCTGCAGGCTTCTATAACCTTCCTGACGATCCTTCACCCAAAAAGGACCGCCGCCGGGTTCACCTTCATTTTTAACCATTCCACACACCCTTAGTGGCCGGTTAAGCGATGAACGCAGTACGCTGCTGCCTTCCGCCGCATCAACCGGGAAGATGCTTCTGTCGATATTCAGTTCGTGAACGGCAAAATCCACTGCCTGGGCGTATTCCTGTGCCTGGAGGTCTTCCCTGTCGAGCCGGCGAAGCAGATCAAACACTTTCTGCTGAAGGTGCAGCAGCACCCCGCCCAGAACCTTCTTATACTCTATTGTCGGTTCTTTCAAACGATCCGGAACAACGTTGTCAATATTCTTGATAAAGACCAGATCCGCATCCAGGTCATTCAGGTTATCGATCAATGCACCATGGCCACCGGGGCGAAAGTGGAGGGAACTATCTTTTTCGCGGAAGGGCAGGTTATCCATATCGACGGCAATGGTATCGGTAGAAGGCTTTTGAACAGAATGGCTGATCTCGTATTTTACGTTATAAGTCTGCTCATAGGAGCCCTGCACCATTTGCAGCTTTTCCCGGAACAGGCTGACATGTTCGGGAGATAGCGTAAAATGAAGCCTTACAATGCCGTTATCATCAGCTGCATAGCGCGCACCCTCCACCAGGTGTTCTTCCAGGGGAGTACGCACATAACTACCATAATCATGAAATGCGATCAGTGCTTTGGGCAATGCAGCATAATCCAGGCCCTGATCGTACAGGAGATAGTCAAGTATCGGCAGGAAATTTTGGTTTTCAAGAAGATGAACGGCATCCAGGTCATCTTTATCCATGGCTAAGGTGAGATCCTCCCAAAACGCAAAGTCCTTTATCCGGCTAAAGAATTTATCTGCTTCCGGATTGGTGTCCAGCATCTTTTGTATGTCTACCCCGGCAGCAAGCAGGTCACGCCATACAAATACATCTTTAAACATCCTGGTAGCTGCACCACTGGCAGGCACAAACTTCATTACGTTGAGATCACCCCGGGCGTAATCATAAGTACGGATCAACTGATCTGTGCCGGACGTATCAATCTGTAATATCCCATCTCCTACACTAGCCGGTCGATCCAAAAGCAAAAGCGGGAATCCTGTTTTAAAATAATCTATCTGTTGAAGGAAGGCTTCTTTGCTGATGCCTTTTTCTTCCAGTTGTTTAATATCTCTGTTATTTAGCATAAACACAGTGTATTTTGGTTACAGCACACACAAATATATTAAAAAATATGTTTGCTGTCTTTTCCCTCAGTAGATTGGGCGCATTTATACAGCGATTTCCAGATTTTTGTATTTTAGCATAATAATCCCAATAGCAGTCGCCCATGTTTGATCCAGCTTTAAAAAGTGATCCGGGAGAGCTCAAAGTGCTGGCCGATGAAATGACGCAAAGCCCGGTTTTTACTGACCTTCTCAAGGAAGCACCCAACATTCTGATGATCCTGAACGAATACCGGCAGGTAGTTTACCTGAATCGTAACCCGGTAAAACCTGAAGAAGTAAATAAAGATGAAGCCATCGGTGACAGGCCGGGTGAATGTTTGGGCTGTATAAATATTCATGAAGGAACCCTGGGTTGTGGTTCATCAGAGTTTTGCAGGGTATGTGGTTTCAACCTGGCACTGAATAATAGTGAAGGTGGGAATTCCGGCCGGGAGGAGTGCAACATCGCTTTAAAAAACGGTACTTCAATGAACCTGAGTGTGTATACAAGACCATTTACCTTTAAAGGCAATACATTTACCTTTTGTGCCCTTGAAGATATCAGCGAAAAAAAACGGCGTCAGATGCTGGAAAGCATATTTCTGCATGATATATTAAACACTGCGGCTGTTCTTAACGGACTCAGTGAGACCTATAACCAGATGCCGGAAGAGGAAATCCGTACGATGCTGAAAGAAGTATCGGCCGGCATCAGCGACGAAGTGCAATCCTACCGGTTGATCAACAGTGCCGAATCACAAAGCCTGCAACCCGAGTACAAGCCGGTGGCTCTGTCAGATATCACCAACGAGGTGACACGCACGGTGAAAAACATGAAAAAATTTAAAGATCGTGTAGTACATGTTTCAGCATCAGATGAAAAGATTATCACTGAACGTACCCTATTGCGCAGGGTATTGATAAACCTGGTCAAGAATGCCCTCGAAGCAGGCGGCAAAAATGACACGGTTGATGTAACGGCCTTTTTTGATGATGAAAGTGGCAATGCCTATTTTACGGTTAAGAATCCACAGGTTATACCGCGGGCAGATCAGCTGAAGCTGTTTCAAAAGTCATTTTCCACCAAAAACAGAGGCCGGGGCTGGGGTACGTATAGCATCAAAATCCTTACCGAGCAATACCTGCGAGGCAGCGTCGACTATACATCAACAACAGAACAGGGTACCAGCTTTACCATTGCCATTCCATCCCTGGACACATAATCCCTCACTTGTCAGTGATCTCTTCTAAATAGTTACGAAGTGACAGGGTATGCCCGTCAAAAACGGCATAGGTAAAATAGGTGATCCAGTCACCGGTATTCACATAACGAACCCCCGGCATAAGGTCTAACGCCAGGGGTAGGTGACGGTGCCCAAACACAAAATAATCCACCTTCCGTTTTTTTAATATGCACTTTGCATATTGTACCAGATACTCATGATCTTCGCCGCGGTATGACTCTTTATTGTATTTATTATTAGATACCCTGCTTCTTTTTGAAAGAAGGCCCGCCAGCCCCATACCCAGGGACGGGTGCAAAAAGGCAAACACCCGCTGGCATAAACGGCAGGTAAATAACCATTTCATCAACTTATAGCCTTTATCGCCGGGACCCAGACCATCTCCATGACCAATAAAAAATGTAGCACCATGAATATCGACTTCCAGCGGTTCATTGTGCATAGTAACACCCAGCTCTTTACGGAAGTACTCAAAATCCCACAAGTCATGATTCCCACGAAAGTAATGCACCGGGATGCCACGGTCAGTAAGCTCCGCCAGCTTCCCCAGGAGGCGGACATAACCTTTGGGAACCACCCGCCGGTACTCAAACCAAAAATCAAAAATATCGCCAAGCAAATAGATGGCCTCAGCATCGCGACTTACTTCATCAAGCCAACGAACCAGCAACTGCTCACGTTCCCGGCTGATTGAAGGGCCAAAAGCACCCAGATGGCTGTCGGACATAAAATATACTTTCCCGTTCTGACCCATTGATCACCTGTTTATATTTGCGTTAGTATCTGCATTTCAGCATTTTGCAGCTTTCTCCTTTTATCCATGCAGAAGGTAGAAGTTAGAAATTAGAAGTTAGAATTCACCGTTCACTGTTTACCGTTCACTGTTTACCGTTCACTGTTTACCGTTCACTGTTCACCGTTTACTGTTCACTGTTCACTTTTCATTTTCACATATATTGGTGATACAACAGCTTTTTACAAAGCAAACCTACAGGATTTTTGCTATATAGGCAAATATTCTAAAAATAATAGGTTTCATGCGCTACCCGGAGGGTATTTAACCCGTTTGATCGAATGATAGGGGCAAAATCAACCAGAATATTGTATCTTTAAACCGGCAAAAGACGAAATAAATCAACGCAAATATAGTATTATCAACCAAATACATGCTGATAATGAAGAATCTGCTAAACGTCCTGGAAAACATTGATACCTCAAACATCAAGCCTAAAGTGGTCCGTGAGGTTTTACAATCAGTCGATTTTAAAAACCTTTCCTATAAGTCCTATCTGGAAGGCTACGATTTGGGTCAATATAACCGTATTAGACTGTCAGACAAACATTTACAGGTATTCCTGATGACATGGCCGCCCCAGTTTTTGTTACCAATCCATCAGCATAAAAATTTCTGGGGTTTTGTCATTCCTTTGGAGGGCATTGTATCTGAAACCATATACGGATATGCCCCCAGGAAGAAAAAAGTGTACCTGCATCCCACAAAAACTTATAAACCGGGTGAGATTATTTATGAGCCCTATAATGTGATCCACAAGCTGCAAAACACCTCGCCATTAGACACCACAGTGAGTCTTCATATTTATTACCCGCCGTCTATGGGATACAAAGGCACGATGATTTTCGATGCCCAAAACAGGAGAATGGCGGTACTGAATGAGAAAGCCAAAGCCCTGAGCTGGGATCTTCCTGAAGATCACTATGATTCAATTCTGGAAGATGCTTATGATGTAGAAAAACTTTGGTAGGTTATTAATGTCCTGGTAAGAATTATTCATCAAGCCTACTGGAGAGGGTATCACGAAGTTCCTGGGGGGAAATATCTTTTTGCACGATCTTCCCTTCCGGGTCGATAAGGATGGCATAGGGTATACTTTCAATGTGATAGAGGTTTACCACCGGGGAGTTCCAGAAACGCTGGTCGCTAACCTGTGTCCATGTGATCTCGTCCTCGTCGATGGCTTTTAACCATTGTTCTTTGGTTGGGTCCAGAGATACCCCATAGATCTCAAATCCACGGGCTTTATATTCCTGATAAATGGCCTTTAAGCGTTGATTAGATTCCCGGCATGGTGGTGACCAGGCAGCCCAGAAATCGATAAGTACATGTTTTCCCCTGAAATCGGACAAAGCGATCATCTGCCCGTCGGGATCTGGTAATACAATTTCGGGTGCTTCATTACCTTCTGAAAGGCTTTCACTCGACAGTCGCCGCCTGGCTTCATTGCGTTTATGCCGGCTGACACGGCGGTTGAGATCCAGTACATGCTTATTCGCGGGATATGCCTGCGACAATGACCTGCTAAGATCTTCAAAATAGGAGAAATGCTCGCTTTCGCGCAGAAGGAGACGATCACCAAAATACTGGTATAGTGCAATAAGCGAAGCAAGCGAACGTGGATTGTCTTCAATGAATTGTTTTACATAATCCTGCTGGTTTTTCAAAATCTCTTCGTATGCCTGATCAAGTTCTCTTCGTACCTCCATGAAATCATCATCATATTTACTGGCATGGAATATATCCGCCAGTGAGTCAACTTTTTGATGGTTTCGCTGAAGGTGTTGCTTAAGTTCGCTTAGTCGTTCAGAACCCTCTGAACCTTCCACAGAATGATTCAATGGAAGATTGTCAGCATCTCCCCGAATGAATAATTCCTCCCCGGGTTCTATAACCAGCGTAATATAGCTGGTACGATCGACCCGAAGAATAAAGAACCCAGCTTCCTCCAGGTTGCCCCTATAAGAAAATGATCCTTTATCGTCTGTCTCAAAGCTGTCGACGGGTAAAAGGTCTTTTGTTGTTAATTCCTGCAGTATTAGTTCCTGCTGAGCTGCATTATCCAAACGTCCTTTTATAATATAATAATCCGGTTCTTCTGATGTAGTACACATCTGGAAGATTGGTATAAAAAATAAAAAGGACAACAATGTCAGGACTTTCCGCTTCATCATGGTACGGGGAATGGCGTAAAACAGATCAAAGTTAAAACATTTGCCCTGTCAGTCAGGCCTTTTAAGAATTTTTAACCTGTGGGAGCAATCGGCCTCTGGAGTCACTGATCAGGTATCAGGAACGTATTGTCCGATCGAGCAGAGCATATCCAATGATTACCAATACAAGGGAAATAATGGTGCTGAAGAGTACACGCAAAAAGATGGTGCCAAATTCAGAAAGGCGAAATATTTCAAGCAAGAAGAGAACCAGGTGATGTAGAAAAATAAGGATTGCACTGTAGGCGATCAAAGACAAAGACCCTAATGTTGAAAAGGTGGGAGATTTTTCACCGGGATGATCCAGCTGCCGGGTAATCATATTTAAGGTGCCGGGGCGGCAAAAACCCATAAAAACGGTTGCCGCCGTATGGATGGCCAGGGTATCTGAAAAAATATCCATGGATAATCCCAGTAAAAAAGACACAGACAGTAATAACCAACCTGGAATATTGGCCGGCAGAAATAAAATAAAGAGAACATAAACCTGCGGATGCATGTTGTTCCAGAACACGATATTATCAATAATAAATACCTGAACCAGCACCAGCAGGACAAATACCAATATAAACTTCCGGGTCAGTTTTACCATAGACTGTATTAGATCATGAATCAGGCATTACAGTAGCTTCCAGTTCTTCCTGTTCTTCCTTCATCAGGTTTTCAACAAGATACACATAGGTCAGTTTATTAAAATCAACCGCCAGATCGACTTCAGCAGTGTAGAATGAATCTCCCCGCCTGATCTCCCAATCATCAATAGTGCCGACCATGATATTCTCGGGGAAAATGGTTGAAAAGCCACTTGTGACAATGGTGTCACCACGAATTAGTTCCACATGCGGCGGAATATAGAGCATGGAGGCTTTGCGGTAGTCACCTCCCTCCCACCTGAGGCTACCGATATGGTCATTTTTTTGAATTCTGACACTAATCAACACATCACTATGGAGCAAAGACATGACCACACTAAAGTTATCTGATACATTGGCAACGATCCCTGCCAGCCCTTTGGGTGTAATAATGCCCATGTCGGGTTCAACGCCGTCAAGACGTCCTTTATTCAGCGTAAAATAATTGTTGCGACGAATAACCGAGTTATTAATCACCCTGGCATGCTGATAAGTGAATTGCCGTTGAAATAAACTGTCGCCGGCTTCGAAAATATGTTTATCGGTAATGACAAAATTACTTCTTTGTTGATTAAGCAGCTTATTATGGTCTTCGATCAATTGCTGATTATCTGTTTTGAGGGAAAGATACTCGCTAATATTGTCTGTTGCCTGATATAATCTTGCTGTGATGGCATTGGCGGAATGCAGGAAATACATCTGCTGAAAATGCTGATGAGAGGCAGTCAACAAAAGAGCCACTGCTTCAAACAACAGAAACAGCAAAATAAAATGGTAGCGGGAAAGAAACCTGAACAGGTTATACATATGGACACTATATTCAATTCGGTACTTTCAGGTATATGTAACTGTGTATTTAGCTGACTTTTACTGTTTTAATGTTTTATTAGAAGATAGAATTTAGAAGTTAGAATTTACTATTCACCGTTTGCCGTTCACTTTTTGTGACAGGTCAAGCCATGTGACAGGTCAAGCCATGTGACAGGTCAAGCCATGTGACAGGTCAAGCC
>JAWLDT010000031.1:13344-24764 GCA_041686485.1 Bacteroidales bacterium
GGTCAAGCCCTGTCATTACGGTAGCTTTCCGGATGGAAGTGGTTGAGGCCGATCAAGCCCGGCCTGCACATTATCAGCTCCCTGTTTCCGTGTACTGTTCACTGTTCACTGTTTACTGTTTACTGTTCACTGTTTACTGTTCACTGTTCACTTCTTCCTTCCAGCTTCCAGCTTCTATACAATCATTCCCCTGTGTATCAGAATCCTGTTCCCGAACACCCGGGGTCTTCGACATGGCATTTCATCGTATCTATTACCTGATACGGATATACCGTCAGCTTATTTTATCAGGAAGGGAAACTTGTCAAAATTTTTGAGGGCGATGCCTGTACCCCGGGCAACGGCTCTCAGAGGATCTTCTGCTACATGGACCGCCAAACGTGTTTTTTGTGCAATACGTTTATCCAGGCCTCTTAACAACCCGCCACCACCGGCCATATAGATCCCGGTTCTGAAAATATCGGCAGCCAGCTCGGGTGGTGTCATCTCCAGGGCGTTCATAACCGCCGATTCAATTTTCGTAATAGACTTATCGAGGCAGTGGGCTATTTCCGAATAAGAGATATTGATCTCTTTGGGTACTCCGGTCATCATATCTCTACCGTGTACAGCCATATCAGGCGGCGGGTTATCCATCTCCGTAAGAGCCGATCCCACCTCAATTTTGATATTCTCTGCCGTTCGTTCTCCGATTAAGATATTATGTTGTTTGCGCATAAACTCCTGAATATCACTGGTAAAGTCATCACCGGCAATACGTATGGATTTATTAGCAACAATGCCACCCAGGGCGATCACGGCGATTTCAGTGGTACCACCCCCAATATCAATAACCATATTTCCTACAGGCTCAAGCACATCTATGCCAATACCAATAGCGGCAGCCATGGGTTCATGTATCAAGCGCACCTCTTTTGCCCCGGCCTGTTCACAACTATCTCTGACGGCTCTCTCTTCAACCTCAGTAATTCCTGAAGGGATACATATAACCATTTTTAATGAAGGCGGGAAGAGGGGTTGTTTGGTTTCGGTCATCTTGATCATGGCGCGGATCATTGTTTCTGCAGCCTGGAAGTCGGCAATCACGCCATCCCGCAAGGGACGCAAGGTTTTAATACTTTCATGGGTCTTCCCATGCATCATCATTGCCTTCCTGCCTACTGCCAGCATCTCTCCCGTCTTAGTATTAATAGCTACTATGGAAGGCTCTTCCACCACCACCTTGTCATTATGTATAATAATCGAATTGGCCGTACCCAAGTCGATAGCAATTTCTTTGGTTAAAAAAGAAAACAAACCCATTATCGAAGAATTATTAAAAATTTACATTACTAATGTCTGAAGTGCCTGTTGCCGGTAAACACCATAGCCATACCGGCGTTTTCACAATAATCTATGGATTGCTGATCCCTGACCGATCCACCGGGTTGAATCACAGCATCGATTCCTTCGCGGTGCGCGATCTCTACACAGTCATTAAACGGGAAAAATGCATCAGAGGCCATCACGGCACCATGCAGATCATGCTTGTTATTATGGGCTTTTTCGATGGCATGCCTGAGGGCATCTACCCGGGATGTCTGGCCGGTACCTGTCCCTAACAGCATATTATCTTTAACAAGCGCGATGGCATTGGATTTCAGATGCTTAACAATTGTATTGGCAAATACCATGTCATGCTGCAGGGTTTCATCAGGTTTCTGACTGGTCACGTAACGCCATTGGTCGGGCAGGCTGTTTTTATGATCTTGCGTTTGCCAGAGCACCCCATTGAGGATTGATCTGTAACGTTCATCAGGCATTATAAACGATTTGTAGCGTAGCAGGATCCGGTTTTTCTTTTGCGTGAGCAGTTCCAGGCTTTCTTCATCAAAACCGGGCGCAATAAGCACTTCGAAGAACAGCTCATGAATCGCCTCTGCCAGACTTACATCTATACGCCGGTTGGTAATTATTATCCCGCCAAATGCTGATACCGGGTCACCAGCCAGTGCGTCTTTCCAGGCATCCAGTATATCATCACGCGTGGCCACACCACAAGCATTGGTATGTTTGATGATAATAAACGTAGGTGCTGAAAATTCGGTCATCAAACCCATGGCTGCATCTATATCCAGCAGGTTATTGTATGAAAATGGTTTGCCGGCGAGCTGCTCAAAAATGCTGTCCAAACGCCCATAGAAACAGCCCTGTTGATGAGGATTTTCACCATAACGGAGGGTGTTGGCCTCCTGAATACTTTGCTTAAATACCGGCACATCTCCCTGATCCAGGTAACGGAAGATCTGGGTATCATAATGGGATGAGATATTCATGGCAGTTGCAGCCATTCGTCGACGATCGGCCAGTGAAGTGGAAGCGTGATGCTGTTGCAACAAATTGGTTACCTCATCAAAATAAGCAGAACCGGGAACCACAAAAACATCATCATAGTTTTTGGCTGCTGCACGAATCAGGGAAATCCCCCCGATATCAATTTGTTCGATAATCTCTTCATGACTGGCGCCTGCATGAAGAGTGGATTCAAAAGGATAGAGATCAACAACCACCATATCGATCATTGGTAAATCATGCGTACTGATATCCTCCTGATCCCCCTCATTCCCGCTACGGGCAAGGATACCTCCAAAAACTGACGGATGTAAGGTTTTAACACGGCCACCAAGGATGGAAGCATAGCCTGTGATATCCTCAACAGCAGTCACAGGGATTCCCATTTCTCGTATATAATTCAATGTGCCACTGGTAGAAATCAACTCAACACCAAAGGCATGCAAAGCTTCTACAAGAGGACGTACCGACCCTTTATCATACACCGATATCAGGGCGCGTGAAATCTTCTTTATATGACTGGTTTCCATGAAAAAGGGGTTGTCTGTGCAAATAAAAAAATCTCCACGAAGTTAATTCAATTTTTCAAAAAAACACGATTGGTAAGTAAAGAAGTGCATTTTTTAAAGCAGTGTTTATCTCAAAGAAACAGATCAGTGTCGCTTTCTTTATGATGATACTTTACCCGGGTAATATTACATATCTGTCAGCATTTCCATACTTGCCTGTCATCTTGTTATTTCACCGTATGTCAGAATTCAGAAATATTTTATGCGATTTAATCATATTATTATTTACTTTTACCTTACATAATTATATGTTTAATATAATATAGGGGTGTATGGTTTTCTTGTAAACATGGCAGGCGGGCTGGTGGGTGGGATATTTATCATAACAGCAACGCGGGCACTTATTATTTCAATTCGCCATGTTGCTTGTGATGTATGTTAATTGAAGAAAACCCAATATAGTATCTGGTTTTCATGACAGTCTCATTCATAAAAAAACAGCTTTCCACACAATTATTTACTGAATTATTAATAAGTTTGTATCCCTAAAGGAAGTACTGGTCAGATTAGGGTCATAAGATCTGCCTGTTGCTTTGTTAAATTACTGCTTTGCCAATGCTATTGTGCCGGTAAAGTCGAAAAGATGCTTACTTAAAACAGAAGAGGGATTTGCGAATAGCCGTATCTGGATTAAAGATCTATTTTGCAGATATTGTGAGGAAAAATATCAAGCCCCGGATAGTTAAAATGGCCTTGCCATATTTCTCATTTAACGTAATCGATAAAATAAGAATTGTTTAAACTGAAATGTATCCCCATGAATGAAAAACGTATTACTAGTTTATTAAGCATGCTGCTGATACTGGCTTTTGCAAGCCTGAATGCCCATGCGCAGATGTTTGATGTAGATGCCTCTGACTTTGATTCACAAACCAAAGACAATCATTATAAACATGCACCTGCTGACCCGCTTGATGATCCCGACAATGTAGAGCGCTTCCTTGATAAGTTTCGTGAGATCTCCGGTCGCATCGTAGGTGGCGAGGATGTTGACATTGAGGATTACCCGTGGCAGGTATCACTACAGTTACAACCGCAATATGGCGGCAGTCATTTCTGTGGCGGCACCATTGTCAATGAAGAATGGGTAATTACGGCCAGCCACTGTCTGGTTTTTGAGGATGAAAACGGCGATGATCTTTTTCTTGATCCAAGTCATTTTCATATCAAAGCTGGTTTCACAGACATGAGTTCTGGCCAGGGCAGTTTTTATAACCTTGAGGAAGTGATTATGCATCCGGATTACGACCCTGGCGGCAACTTACAATATGATATTGCTTTGCTGCGTCTTGCTCAGCCTTTTAATTTTGAGCATCCGGGTAAAAAACCGGTTAACCTCGTAAGCCAAAAGGATGCCGATGAAGGACTTACCGATCCTGGTGAGATGGTAAAGGTTTCGGGATGGGGGGCCTTGTCACACGGCGGAGATGCACCGGATATATTACAGGCGATTGAGGTCCCGATTCGCGACATAGACGATACCGCATATCCGCCTAACCAGATCACAGATGATATGATCATTGCCGGAGATGATGGGATGGATTCCTGCCAGGGCGACAGTGGTGGCCCCATGGTAGTACCCGACGGACATGGATGGTATAAACTGGCAGGTGTGGTAAGTCATGGAGTTCAGTGCGGTCTGCCACAATATCCGGGCGTATATGCCAGGGTTAGCTATTTCGAAGATTGGCTGGCAACCCACATTGAATTTCCGGATCCCAATCAGTATTATACCTTCCATTATGAAACGTTTGGAGATGAAGAGGTACCCGAAGGATGGGAAAATGTTGTTATAGAAGGCCCGGAAGAATTCCCGGGTTGGGAGTGGACAGAAACCGGTGGTTCTTATGGTGGCGAGTTAAACTCCACCACCGCTGATGACGGCTACATGATCCTGGATTCAGATGAACATGGTGAACAAGGGACACCCGAAGAAGCCGATCTGATCTCCAAAGCCTTCGACTTTAGTGATGTAAGCTCAAATATTAGCTTCTCCTTAGAACATCGGGCCAGAACATTCGGAAATGCGGATATTGGTATCTATATCAGTACCGATGATTTTGAGGCCCAAACAGAGCTTTACAGATGGCATGATGCCGAACAAAATGATTTTAACGGAGACAATCCTGTACATTCAGAATTTGATATCACAGATATCGTGCAGGAAGAATCTAACGTAAAAATTAAATTTAAATGGATAGGCGAATACGACTACTGGTGGTTGGTGGATGACTTTAAAATTCTTGTGGAAAACCCACCACTTGATATTGATTTTATCGTTACAGATGGAGAAGAACCGCTGCCCGGTGTAAACATTTCTACCCCTTATGACAATCAGGAAGATATAACGGGCGATGATGGTATGGCCAACATAACCCTTTATGAAGGTGACTATGACCTTAGCCTGCGAAAAACAGGTTATTTCCCAAAAGACACTACCGTCACCATTACCGAAGACGGCCAGTTGGTTGAGATCGCCATGGAAAAGATCCCTGCTCCTGAAATCGTGGTTGACACGGACAACATTGATCTGACCCTGCCACAGGGTAACACCGAAAACATCATGGTAAATATTGCCAACCCGGGTGACCTTGACCTCGAGTATGCCCTGTTTGCCTACCCCTCAGATGGTAACAGAATAACTGAAACCAGCCCTGCAGAAACAGTAGCCGGGTATGATGGGTATGATGTAAGCCCAGGCACCGAAATTGGATCAGCCTATCCCGGAGTAGCCCGCCCAGACCAGGACAATCTGCAGCGAGAAAGAAAAGATTCGGATTTTGAGGAGACCATCGAGATACATCATGACAACGGTTATGGCAACAACGGTGTCGGAACAGGTGGTGAAGTCTCCTTCATGACAGCTGCAAGATTCATGGCGGAGGATCTGGCGCCATATTACGCCTCTTATAAGCTTTCAGCCGTAAAATACCATATCCGAAGCGATGACTTTTCTGAAGTCAGTATAAAGATATGGGAAGGCGGCTCAGAAGAGGGTCCGGCAGCGGAAATTTACTCTGCAGATATTACAGATGAAGTATTGATTGATGAATGGTCGACGCACATCCTGCCGGAGCAGATCCAGCTGGAGCCCGGAGCAGAATACTGGATAGGATATGCGATGGACGCTACCGACGACTTTCCTGCTTCTGTTGACAGCGGCCCCATGGTAGAGGGAAAAGGTGCCTGGATGTATTTTAACGGCGACTGGCAGGAATTAACCGATCTTGGTGAGCTTGACTATAACTGGTGTATAAGAGGTATCCTCCAGCTGGGAGAACAAGTGGAATGGCTTACCTTTGACCCGGATGAAGGCATTGTTGCACCCGAAGATGATACGGACGTAGAACTGGCATTTGATGCTGCTGACCTTGAAGTCGGGGAACATTACGCACAGGCGATCATTCAGAATAATGCAGGCGATAACATTAGTATCCCTGTTACATTTAACGTAACCCCGCCCGAATACAACATTACCTTTACAATAACCGATGAAAACGGCAATGCTGTTGACGACGCTATCGTAACCCTGGGGGATATGACCAACGAAGCAGGGGATTACCTCTTCGAAGATGTACAGGTGGGTGACTATACCTACGAAGTAAGCAAAACAGGGCACCAGACAGCAGAAGGGATGATCTCACTAATCGACGAGGATATCATGGCGGAAGTGGTATTACCTTCTGATGGCACCGATACATCCACCCTTACGGTAACTGTTGAAGATGAATTTGGCGAGTCTGTAGAGGAAGCATACTTTTACCTGCAGGGATTCGGCGGTCACTATACAAATGCATCCGGACAGACAGAAGTTCAGGTAGTACCCGGCACCTACGATTACCATGTTAACAAAACAGGTTTTGAACAATACACGGGTGAAGTTACCATCACAGCGGATGATGAGCAGGACCTGGATGTCACGCTTACCTATCTGCGATTTGATGTCACGCTGAGTGTCAACCTGGACGAAGCGGGTAACGTAACAGGCGGCGGCGAATATTATTATGGAGAGGAAGCGACCATTTCAGCTACTCCAGACACCGGCTATCATTTCCTCAACTGGGTTGAAGATGGTAGCGAAATCACCAACGAAGAAAGCTATACATTCGCGGTTACAAGCGACAGGGATTTCCTCGCTGTGTTTGATATCAATACCTATATCATTGAGGCAACAGCCGGTGACAACGGAAGCATTACACCTTCGGGCGAGGTTGAAGTTGACCACGGTAGTGATATAACCTTCACCATCAACCCGGTGCCGGGCTACTATATCGACAATGTAGATGTGGATGGAGAAAGTATCGGCACCCCTGAAGAATATACCTTCGAAAATGTTACAGCAGATGGTCACACGATCCATGCAACGTTTGATATCCATACGTATGATGTCGAAATATCTGCTGAAGGGAATGGTACCGTAGAACCCGAAGGCATGGTAACGGTTGATCATGGCGAGGATGTGATCATTACCTTTACCCCGGACGAGGAGCACCACCTGGCAGATATCCAGGTTAACGGAGAGAGTGTCGACCAGGAAGAGGTCGTTAACGAATTTCTTTTGATTGATATAACTTCTGACATGACCGTTCACGGTATCTTTGACTACTCGACCAGTATAGACATTGTCGAAGACCATCCTGAGCTGCAGATATACCCCAACCCGGCACAAGATTATGTAACGGTAAGCGCGGATGAACGCATCATGAATATCCGTTTATTCAACACCATTGGCCAAAAGATGATACATGTAAACGCAGATGGCTACGAGGAGGTAATCGACCTCAGTGGTTTACAGAACGGCATGTATCTGCTGCAGGTTCAATTCAGAAACACTACATCCACCGTGACATTATCGGTTCAATAAATCAACAGGAATTTATAAAAACGGGAAGATCAAATAGATCTTCCCGTTTTTTTATTTGCGGCAAATAAGCATTCCCGGTGTTTAATAAAAAGAACTGCCCTTCAAATAAAGTCCCGTACTGAGGCTACTGTCGTGTCAATACTATTGGGTCAGTTACATCTAAGAGATTTTTTCTCAGATAAAGACCTTGGCCAGCTAAAGTAGCGTTGACCTGCCACCAGTACAAAGCAAGTAACCCCCATATTGTTATAATCCATTCATGTCTCGGCCATCTATCAGTCTTTCAGGATAAACATCCGGTCTCTGTACACATGCTCTCCGGTATGGACTTCAAATATATAGATCCCGTTCTGCAAAACCGTTCCCTGCGAATCCGTTCCATCCCACTGAATGGTATTTTCTCCGGCAGGGTAAAGCTGCGGCGAGACGATGGTTAGTTTTCTGCCATCCATGGTATACACAAAGATGGTCGCCTCTGTTTCCTGTGTCAGGGTGAAATGAATATTCGTATAATCAGCAAATGGATTGGGATAATTATAAGCATTGGCTACCTGTGGGGCTGGTACGTCATCAATATCTGTATCATCCATAACTAATTCGACCTCAATAGTTTTATCTTCAAAAAGATCCACAGTGCCTTCCCCGGGAAAATAACCGTCCTTGGAGACGGTATATTCGTAGGAACCTTCCAACAGCTCTAAAGAAGCAAACCCATCTTCATCGGTGGTGAGCGTATGACCCTCGGGGGTCAGTACAATAGTAGCTTCTTCAATGGGATTGGCAGGATCTTGCTCCTCAGTAACAATAAAGCTGATCATGTAATATTCGTCCTGAACCTTAGTGCCTCCTGAAAATGCGGCAACATAGTTGTTGCGGGATGAGCCGACCACTTCCATGGAGTTATCACCTGTTACATCCGGAAGAACGCCGATGGCATCCACCGCATCAGGCATTGGTATGGAGTCGAGCTTCTGACCGTCACTACCGCTAAGGAAGTAAATAAAATTATCGGTAAAGAGTGTTCCGATGGCAACATCATTGATCCCGTCACCGGTTATATCTCGCAACGGAGCAACTGACCAGGGCTGATCCGCCACCGGTGTGCTCCATATAAACTGACCATCTTTTCCGGAAATGGCAACGGCTTGTGGGATAGAAGAATAAGCCGGGTAGACATCCATGTAGCCATCCTCATTCAGGTCGCCGGCATGCCAGAAGTCAAGGATAAGTGCACTGCCCAGATTTCCTGAAAAAACAATATCGCCATCAGTAGCATCGACCAGGTAATAATTGCCACTAAAGCTGCCCACTATGATATCTCTGACACCACTCTCGTTGATATCGCTGATTTGTTCGAGTGCCCAAACGGAGCTACCAGCGGTATTAAGCTCCCACTGAATGCCTCCGTCTGCCCCACTAATTCCGATGACCTTTCCATTTTGACCGGGAGTCTGTCCACCACCTATAACATCAGGCACGCCATCACCTGTAAAGTCTTCAACAGCAAGTACAGAATAAGCGGCACCACCCATGCTGGTTTCCCAAATAATATCGCCATTCTCACCATTAAGGAGGAATATCCTTCTTGGTCCTGTACCATCACCATCATCACCGGTTGCTGCCAAAACATCACGATATCCGTTTCCATTGTAGTCATAGGTAGCATCAACCATATATACCCAACCACCACCTCCAAAAATGGAGGTTTCAAAACGCCATATGATTTCACCGGTTCTTGCAGAAAGCGCTGTAACGGCACGGTCACCATAGGCAGTCCCTACAATGATATCAAAAAAGCCATCATCATTGAGATCATCGGTTACAGCTACTCCTTTGGGATATTCAACCGTACCCAGTTCAATATCCCATAATAATTCGGGGGTACTACTGGCATTACCATTATATAACATGATGTTGGTACCCCGGGTACAAACCAGTATGTCATCAAAGCCATTACCGGTAACATCCGGTATACTTATTATCGCACGGGGATTATTCAAGCTGCTGCCGGGAAGATCCACATCCCAGATCACTTCACCCATCATCAGATCTTCATCGTCAGACATTCCGGTAAGATCAATTGTATGGGGTGACTGATCTTCGTTATTAAACAGCAAAGTGGCTTCTTCTTCAATTTCGCCCGGCGTCAGGGGTTGAAACCACATTGGAAGCTCCATGTATTGAACCGGTTCCAGGGATACAGGGAACTCAACGGTCCAGTCCCACCAGAAATCTTCTGAAGAAAAAGTGATATCATCTAATAGCAGGTCTTCATCACCCATGTTTCGGAGCTCCATATAGAGGCGATTGCTTGAATTCATGCGTACCGATCCGAAATCAAGTTCTTCCTGGGTGGCTTCCAGGTAGGGACCCGAGGCCAGCCCATTGCCAAAAATCTCCACCTCTGTCACCGGGACAGCGGGATCATTGGTATGAATCTCAAGGATTTCTTCGTGCCTGGCAATCTCCGGGGGTTCAAATGTGACGGTAATCTCCTCGAAAGAGTCCGGCTCAACAGTCATTGGGAAATCCGCAATCACTGTAAAAGCATCATTATCCGGTGGAAACAGCAATTCATCAATGATGAGATCACCGGTACCCTGATTGAAAACCGTCATATCCCAGGAAACGGCATCACCGATTGTTACATTGCCGAAATGGTGGGAATCAACCACATCAATTACAGGCGTTCCCGTCCCCCAGGGCTCCACTTTATACAAGGTACTCTCACCGGTAGACGTTCGTCCGATAAACCACAAAAAGTTCCCGTCATAATAGATACCGCTTGCACGGTGGTCATCATAGGTAAATGTCTCTATGAGTGAACCGTCCTGCTCAACCAGGTGGATTTTGTTGTCCCAATAATCGACAATCCAAAGCGAATCACCCTGAACGGCCAGATCCCATGGCTGGTTAGTGGGTGGCGTAAAGCTGGACAACTCATTGCCCTCATCATCCACATGATGAATCGTACCCGGGTTCGGGTAATAGGTGGCTACCCAGAAATCCCCGTCATCATAAGCAATGCCAGACATATAATTCTCCATCAGGGTAAACTGGGAGACCTCATTGCCTTCCATGTCAAGCTCTAAAGCAATGGCAGGATCACTACTGCTGCCTACCTGATTGATCGTCCATAGATGTCCGTTCGCATATGTCAGGCCCAACGCCTCCTCATGACTCCCCACGAAAAAATGTTCATTTTCTCCGGTCTGTGGATCAAACCGGTACATGTTGGGGCCCTGCCCACCACCATAAGATCCTATATATATATACTCACCATCAGAGGCGAGGCCACCGGCATTATCATTTATGGGGTACATATCCAAGATAGTCCATCCATTGTCCTCAAGGAGCTCATCACCGTTAGCGTTCCCATAAAAAGGTAAACATACAAATAAGAAAACCAACAGGCTAAAAGTATTTGTTTTCATTTGGTACATGATTTTTGTTAACAAATGTATTATCATTGCAATATAATAAATATTCCAATAAACTCAATATTTTTAGTCAATGAGATAATCACCTGAAAACAACGAGCTGGCAAAAACTATCGCTAAACTCAATATTTTTAGTCAATGAGATAATCACCTGAAAACAACGAGCTGGCAAAAACTATCGCTCAATAAGGAGTTTGCTGTGTACAACACCGTTTG
>JAWLDT010000031.1:24864-26427 GCA_041686485.1 Bacteroidales bacterium
TAAACTCAATATTTTTAGTCAATGAGATAATCACCTGAAAACAACGAGCTGGCAAAAACTATCGCTCAATAAGGAGTTTGCTGTGTACAACACCGTTTGAAGTGCCGATCCGTAAAATATACAGTCCGTCAGGAATGCTTTGAATGGTCAGTTGCACATTCCCGTTTGGTTGGAACATGTTTTCAATATTATGATGGATCCTGCGTCCTTTAGTATCAAAAATGGCAACGTTTTGAATACGTCCGGAGCCATCCATGGATATGGTCAGCGGACCATCGGCAGGATTTGGATAGACATTTACAACTGGCAAAGCAGGCTCATTATCGATGGAAGTTTCATCATCATCCTCTGGTGCTTCATAAGCCAGCCTGATCGCCTGATAAACATCCAGGTTCTCTTCATCCTGTATGAATGCGAGCACCTCCATAGCGGTTGTATCTATCTGACCATGTGAGAGATCATAGACCATAGAAGCAGAAAATACATCACCAAAATCCTGATTCTTGAGCGACAGACCGGAAGCATCGGGAAGGAATTTGCGGTGGACATGATAAAAAGTTGATTCTCCATTATATCCCGGCGGTTCTTCAAATGAGACAGAATCCTCTGTGAGTACTACATAGAGGCGCAATGGCCGTTCTTCCAGAGCTATAAATGCGGTGGTCTCGACGTCTACAGTCAGTGTGTCTTCCTCAATATAATAGGTCCCATCAATGGTATGGCCAGCAGGTTTGTCAAGTTCCATGTCCATAATGCTGTCGGTCAGAAATTCAGTCCCATCCTGGAAGATACTCCCTGCAACTGCAAAAGGTGTATAGGTAACACCATACAGGTCCCTTCTTATATCATTGTCTCGCGGGTTAAACGCATACAAAGGACTGTTTTCATAGGAAAACGGATGATAGAACACCATAGCATAATCGTCATCGGCGGCTATCATGTCACGGATATCCGGGTTGATTATTGCACAGCTTCCACAGTTGATACTCGAAAAGCTCTCGAGTAAGGTTAGTTGCCGTTCCGGAAGATCATCATATACGCCAACCACCCGGTATAGCGTATCCGAAGCTACTTCGTCAACGGGCGCACCATTTACACCTGAAAACCAAATCCTAACATCATATTGTCCCGGTGCTTCAGGTTCCCAGGCCGGTTCAGCCTGGCAGTAAAACGGGATGTTGGAATGTACGTTGATGTTATCAAAAAACGTGCTTACAACCTCATTATCATTAATCTGATAATGCATATAAACAGACTCAAACGTGCCGCTGCCTATGTAGGAAATTTCACCGTGAATATCATATACGGTTTCCGTAAGGGCAAGCGGTCCACTAAAATACTGTTCCATACGGATCAAATTCGTTTGGGCAACAGCCGGGTTTGCCACGAAAACAAGCAGAATAACAGACCTCAGGAGGAATCGTACCAATAGCGACATAATATAGTGTTTTAAAAATACCGGGTTTTATATATTTAACAATGTAAATTTATGAATGTTTTTGCGAAAAAGCAAACAGTGAACAGTGAACAGTGAAAAAAGCTCGAAGCTCGAAGCTGGAAGCT
>JAWLDT010000032.1:0-17354 GCA_041686485.1 Bacteroidales bacterium
CGCAGCACTTGGGCTGCGTGACCTCGGCCGACGTACCATTTACAAAAAGGAACAGTGGTAGCCGCAGCACCTGGGCTGCGTACCCGTGCGCCCTGAAGCAGCTTAAATAAAACCACATAAATCTAAATAACAGATAGTTACAAAATTATAAACCCATGAAAAAAATCGCATTGCTTTTAATGATCGGATTGGCTGCATGCCAGCAGCCAGCCCCGGACCACGCCGTCATAACAGGTCATGTTGAAAATCCTTCAGATGAGGAAGTCGAAGTTTCCTACATGAAAGAATTTGTGACCAACTCAAGAGAGCAGGTGACCGTAGCATTGGATGAAGATAACCGGTTTACCGCAACCATTCCGCTGGATGAGCCGCGGATCGTCAGGTTGCAAGTGCCCCGCAGGTCTGTGAACCTGTACCTTGAGCCGGGCGCAGAAACCGAGATTCAGTTTGATGCGGATGACAGCTCCGTTTTGCCCGACCTGCAAGGCGACTTCTCTGTTGAAAACAACCTCTTACTGGGCTATAATAAGGAGGTGGCCGATAATTACTCCCGGATGAGTGTTCTGCGGAAGACTGCTGAGATGGATCCTGAGGCATTTGCCGGTTATGTGCATGACATCCGTCAGGAGAAAACAGAGTATCTGGAGAACCATGACCGCTTTGATGCACTGAGTCCCGGCTTTGTTTCCCTCATGCAGGCCACGATAAAGTACGAAACATTCGGGCTGCTTATGGAGTATCCCATGGCGTATGAACATTTTCATCCTTCGGGTGAAGCACCTGACATGCCGGATGGTTATTATGATTTTGCCGGGGACGAAGACCTCTTCAGCGATGAATATACCAGTATTTCTGCTTATGTCAACTTTGTAGATGCCTTTCTGAGTCACAAGTTGACAGAAAGTGCACCGGAAGGCGGTTATGACCCGGATGATTATTATGCCGCCAGGTTTGAGCTGGCCAATGAACATCTAACAGGTGAGACGAAGGATATTGCCCTCGCCGGAGCGGTTGTCTCCATGATCAACTTCGGTAATTTCGATCAAGCCGGTACATACTATGAACATGCGATGGACCGTATTTCCTCAGAGATGTATGCCGGTATTGTAGACAATGCCTATCAAAAGGCTTTGGCGCTAAGTCCGGGTAAACAGGCTCCAGCTTTTACCCTGACCGATATCGATGGCGAAGAGGTTTCGCTCAGCGATTTTCGCGGTCAGGTCGTGTATCTGGATTTCTGGGCCAGCTGGTGCGGCCCGTGTATGCAGCAGGTGCCGCATGCGAAGGAGCTTAAGGAGCGTATGAAAGACCAGGATGACCTGGTATTCCTCTATATCTCGGTCGATACCGATGAGTCTGCCTGGCGGTCAACGGTAGCCGACAAAAATATCCGGGGCGTTCACCTCAATGTGCCTGGCTTTTCCCATGAGGTTCCTGAGAGCTATAACCTGCAGGGCGTACCAACATTTTACCTTATCGGGCGCGACGGACAGATCGTGGACAACAGACCGCCGCGACCGAGTCATGACAACATCGATGATGTGCTTTTGTCGGCTCTTGAGGAATAGCTCACACCGAAGTGGTTATTGAAGCAGGATTGCCGGCTGCTCTGTAGATTGATAAAGGGTTTACAAGCCCATATAATACTTATATAAGAATATTTAAATATAGAAGTATGCGTAAGTTTTTTTTGTTTTTTGCTTTGACCGGTTTATTTGCCTGCGGGCCTCAAACACAGGAAAGCGATGTTCACTTCTCCGGTACGTTGGAAAATCCCCCGGATGCTGCCGTTGAACTGGATTTTTTCCGGGATTACATAAATAATGACCGGAAGGTGGTTGCCCTGGAGCCTGACAGGGAGGGTGATTTCTCGGTATCTTTTGCGGTGCCGGAACCTGTACTGGGGACGCTGTCGGCCGGACGTGCCTCCATGCCTGTCTATCTCGAATCGGACTTCGATCTTCGCCTGCAGGGAGATGCCTCCCGGCTGCCCCGTGATGTCGGGTTTTCCGGGAATGGCAGCACAGAAAACAATTTTCTGGTTGCTTACTTCGGGGATGTGGAATCCGACATCACCAGGTCCCTCTTGCATGGCCAGGCAGAGGCGCTGTCTCCTTCGGAATACCTGGTGTTTGCTGATAGCCTGGAAGCAGCCAAACGGGAATATCTGAACGGATACCCGGAGAAAGATGCACTGAGCGAAGCGTTTCTCCGCTTTTTTGATACCCGGGTGACTTACGAAAAATACCAGCAACTGCTTGACTATCCTTCGTTGCATCAGCGGCTGAATGAGTTGGCGGATATACCGGAACTACCGGATCACTATTACGACTTTTTGGATGATGCCGCAGACTTTGACGGGGAGCGCCTGAACAACCTGACATACGTAAATTTCCTGCTGAATTACATGGATTATAAGCGGGAAGCCGATGACCTGGAGTTTGATCCGGCGATGTCTGCCCATGAGGTGAATTATGAGCTCGCTGATGACTATCTCTCTGGTCGATCACAGTATTATATTCAGGCTCTGTCGGTAAGCCGTGAACTGCATTCGGGCGATCTGGATGCCGCCATGGAGATGTACGATCACTATCTGGCGAACAGCCCGGCAGAAGATTACAAGGCCCGGCTGGAAGGGGCTTATGAAACGGTTCAATCGCTGTGGGCCGGTAATCCGGCACCCGACTTTACCATGACGGATATAGATGGCAACACGTTTTCGCTCAGCGATTATCGTGGTAAGGTCGTATACCTGAAGTTCTGGGCCTCCTGGTGTCCGCCGTGTATGCGACAGGTGCCTCATGCAGCTGAGCTGAAAGAACGGATGGCCGGTGAAGATGACCTGGTGTTTATGTATGTGTCTATCGATGTGAATCCCGAAGCCTGGCGCAACACGGTCGAAAGTCATGGCATCTCAGGTGTGCATGCCCGCACGCCCGGACGGGAACGCGGCGTGCCTGCCCTGTACAACGTGCGCTGGATACCCACTTTCTATATCATCGGCCGGGATGGCAACATTTTTGACCATCGTCCGCCCGTGCCCGCTGATGAGGATGTGGATGAAGTGTTAAGGGAAGCGCTTCACGAAGAAGCATAAGCAAAATGACCATAGGAGAATTTTACTGAAATAACGGCTTTTTTTCATTTCTGAAGTCTTTTCAGTCAGAGATGTTTAAGGTTGGCTATTGTAATTATTCGTCATTTGGTTTATCTTTGTAATGATTAAGAAATCTGGGGTCATGGATATACAAACACAAAAAGAGGTTATCATCAAGCAATTCAAACAGCTGAATGATGAAAGTCTTATACAGGCCATTAAGAACTTGCTCGAATATGCTTTGAAAAAAGAGCAAGAAGGCCTGGAAGTTCCGGAAGCCGATCAAAAACTGGTGATGAAACGTTTCAACAAGGTACGCAAAGACCCCAACAGGCTTTTGGATTGGGATGAAGCTAAAAAAACGCTGAAAGCCTGATGAAAAAGTACAAGGTCAAGATTGAACCTGAAGCCTTGACCGACATTCAGGACATTACCAATTGGTACAACTTAGCCCAGGCCGGGCTTGGCGAACGGTTCCTAAACACCACCATAAGGCAGATCAACTCTTTAAACAAAGCCCCCCAGATTTATGCTATCCGGTATAATGAGATCCGGTGCATGGCCATTACAAAATTCCCCTACCTGGTTCATTTTCATATTATTGATGAGAACAACACTGTAGCAGTTTTGGCTGTTATCTCTACCGACCGGAATCCAAAAATAGGGGAAGAAAAAACCAGCAAGAAAGAATAAATCGCCACTAATCCGGTTAGGCTGTCAGTATGTGGCCGCCGGATTTGGCCATATATCCCAATTTATATTATTCGGGCCAGCGGCAGGTGATGTCAGAAAAAAGCTGTTTGTGGAAAAAAGCATGAGCTATTCTGCCCGTGCGGAAAAATACCGTTCCACCTCCTGCAGGTTATCATCGGTGGAAGAGAGGTCCTTGATGATACGGCCGTTTTCAAGCAGCAGGATGCGACTGCAGATCTCAGTCAGGTGGTTCAGGTTGTGGCTGGAAATGAGCATGGTGGTCTGACGGGCCTCGTTGTCAGCCTTTAGCATCCGTTTGATCATGATCTGTGAGCTCGGGTCGAGGTAGTTGAAGGGCTCATCCAGTATCAGCAGCCGGGGCTCTGTCAGCATGGCCGCCATGATGCCAACCTTCTGCTTGTTGCCGGTCGACAGGTTGCGAATGTATTTTTTCTGTCCGAGTACTTCCCCTGCCATGAATTTGTGAAAGGGCGCAAGCCGCTCATCTACCGTTTCTTTTGGCAATCCGTGTAACCTGCCTGTGAAGCAGAAGTACTCTTCGGGTGTCAGGAAATCAACAAGAAATCCTTCATCCAGGTAGCTGCCTGTAAATGGCTTCCAGTGTTCGGAGTGGCTGACCGTTTTGCCTTCTACCGCAATGCTGCCGTTAGTTGGCTGGAGCAGATCCAGCATCAGCCGGAACAGGGTCGTTTTGCCGGCGCCGTTGTTCCCGACAACCGCTGTCAGGGTGCCTGGCGTTATGTGGAGGTTGTCAATCTCCAGCGAAAATTGATCGCCGTATTGTTTTTGCAGTTGATCTATGTGAATGGCAGCCATTATGTTTCTCTGTATTTATAGAGGTTATGGTATTTATTTCTGAGAAATTTATGTGTGATGGCGTTGATCCAGCGTTTATGAAACAGGATAAACGATATGCCGCTTAGTCCGGTTACTGCTCCGATGGCTGTTTCTGCCGGCCAGGGCAGGAAATAGGCTATGACTGACAGAACCACCACAGATAAAATGGACGCCAGGATTGTCAGGAACAGCATGCCGCTGGTGCCCTCGAAGTTAAAGGAAGCGCTCTTGTTGGGGTCGATCCGTGTGCTGTTGCCAATGCCGGTGTACAGCAGGAAGGCGAATATGGGGCCGGTGACGTGCAGGAAGATACCCAGCCATGGCAGTATCAGTGCGGCATTCGTGATGGCCAGCAAGGGTATGATCAGCGCCGTTTGTGCCAACCCCAGCAGTACATAAAAATAATACTTTGCCAGGATGAAGCGGTAAAGGCTTATGCCCCTGGAGGCGATCATATCGAAGAAACGGCTTTCCCATGAATAGGCGTACTGCAGGTGGAAGTACCCATAGCCGCCGCTTGCCATCACAAACAGATAGATGAAGCTTAAGGGGTTTTCTCCCTGCATAAAATACATTACAAGCGGGATACCGGCAACCAGGAAGGGGGTCTGTAGCAGGCCGTTGGCTGCCCGTTTGTTCCGTGTGATCAGTTTCCATTCCAGCTCCCACCAGGGGGCAAACCGGGGTACTTTTGCGAAAAGCCGTTCCATGAGGCTGTCCCCGGTAGAAAAGCTGCGGGTGGCACTTCCGGCCCAGTCGTAAAAGGAATGGATAAGACCCTTTTTTGACAAGAGCTGTAGGCCGGCAATAAGGATTATCAGAAAGATGAAAACATAGGGTTCGCCGCTGATGAAGCTGTGGCCGAGCCGTTCGGATAAGGCCATGAACCGTTCGGGGAAAAGCAGTCCACCAAACAGGGCCATGCCGATCGTGAGCAGCAAAATAACTGCCAGCCCGGTGGTGCGTGACGGCCAGGTTTTAAACCAGATCACCAGCGCGTGATTCAGTCCGCCAAGAAGGAAACACCCGATGATGGCCAGCCATGCCGCCCCGGGGGATACGGACATGGTCAGACTTCTTAAGAAGAAAGGGATGAGCAGCGGAAACAAGTAGAAATTGAATATGTTTACCCATGAGCGAAGCAGGATAAAGCCGGCCAGTAAATGGCGGCTTACAGGCAGGGTAAGGTAGCTGCGAACCAACTGTCGCGCCACTTTTTGCGTGAACAGACGAACAACCAGATCGCCGGCGTAAATATAAAGCAATAGCGAAAAGAATGCCGTGTGGGGTGCTTTCTCCGGAAAAAGGTGAGTCATTAAATCCGGAAGGACAACCCCGAGCATGAACAAATTCCAGAGCACGATCAACCCCACAAACACCATCAGGATCTTAATCCCCATGTTGCGTTCAAAATAGTGCGCCCGCCGGAAGCTCAGCCAGCCATGACGCAGAAGGGTAATCATGATTTGCAGGGAGGACATACCTTCCATTTTTGCCTGCAAGTTTACGCATTTTTTGCCACTGGTAAGCCGATGAGATTGTTTTTCTTATGCCCACGTGAGCTGCCGGCCTTGATAGCGTTGTCCCGGCCCGATAACTTCGCCGGCAGGGAACAAGCCTTTGACCTTGTAGCCTGATTCATTCATAAACTTAGTGAAAAATTGTGTTACAAAAAAAATGCACACCTTTCCCGACTATATGGGAGAGTCACTCAAAGTTGAAGCACGAAGCAACACACCTGTCCCGCTTATGCGGGGAAGTAGTTTAATTCAGTAAAAATGTTTTATGAAGAATACAGGTTGGTTAATCGCACACTTACCTGAAAATTTCTGAAAAAAACAACACCTGGTACAACAGTGCATTGGTCCAGTACTCCCAGTCATGGGCACCCGGCCTCTCGATGTAATCATGGGGGACCCCTTCTTCCAATAAGCGGCGGTTCAGGTTTCGGTTGGCTTCCAGCAAAAAGTCATCCACCCCGCAATCGATGATCAACGGAAGTTCATTCTCCCCTAGCAGAGCGGTCATGTTGCTTACGGAGTGCTCCGCCAGAAATTCCCTGGCATCCTCCACATCACCAAGCACCCTGGTAAGCTGCTGCAAAAAATGATTTTCCCCGTCAGGAGGCAGGTCCCATTGCCCCACATCCATGTTCAGGGCTCCGCTCATGCTGCCCGCCGCAACAAAGAGCCCGGGGTTCCGGGCCGAAAGATAAAGGGCGCCGTGGCCGCCCATCGAAAGACCTGTAATGGCGCGTCCGCTTTTCTCTTCAATAGTGTTATAGCGTGTATCGATGTGGGGGATCACCTCCCGGGTGATATGCGTCTCAAACTGACTGTTTTCATTTCCCGGGCTGTCATAATAAAAGCTGTATTCATCCCCTTCGGGCATCACGAAAATGATCCCGTAGCGATCAGCCTGGCTCTGTACCAGGCCTTCCACCTTGGGCTGAGTGAGCCAGTTGCTGAAATTACCTGTTGCCCCGTGAAGCAAATAAATAACCGGGTAAGGGTCGGCGGTATTACTGTAGGATGCAGGCATTACCACCGCTGCCGACAGCGTCCTGTCCATCGAATCGCTGTAAATATCCAGGGTGTCAGCAGCAAACAAACGGCTGGTACTGAAAATGATCAGCAGCAGGGTAAGGAAAAGGGTAAGGAAAGATGGGGTTCGCATATTCGGGTTTTTTTGGTTGTTGCTCATTCACAAAGCGTTAGGCATGTTTCGGTTTCATGTATTTTTGTTGACCTAAATAATAGACAGGTAAAACTATAACCTCCCGTCTGACATTTCTATCAAACGGGAGGCTATCAGGCAAACTGCAATCAGGTAGTGGTTGCCTTATTAATCCCTGTTAATAGCCCAGATCACTATTCCGGCCAAAGTTATCAGGCTACCCAGAAAAACAACGGCGTTCACATTTTTCTGTACTTTCTTGGCTTTCTTTAATTGTTTAGCGCCAAACCCTTTTTCCTCGATGAAGTCTTCAAGTCTGTTTACCCTTGCTTCAAATTCTTCTCTGATATCCATATTATCAAAATTTTATGGTTCGTATGCACTAAGATAAGCATTTTTGTTGAGAATTCCTTTCAATCTGAAAGCATTTAATACCGCAGGCTTTTCAACCAGGAGAACAGCCGTGTTTGGGTTTAAACTTTTCTCATGAAAACAGCGTAATAACAAGCAGATGTTAAATTAAGTTAAAAAGCTTTGAGGTTAGTGAATATATACTAACTTTGTTCATGAAAACAATAAACCAAACGTATGATGAAGCTTTTGACTATTATCCGGATGGTATCGTTCATTATGATGACAGCTACATCTGTCCCCCTGATCATACATTATTTTCAGGGAAGCACAGTGCCTTTTCCGTGGGTCACATCACTTCATGTCTATTTCGGTATCCTGTTTGTCCTGGTGGCTGTTCCCGGCATGATTATGATGCGAAGAAACAAATCTGAAACATAAACAAACAATAAATAACCTATGCAAACACCCAGGCAAAAAGAGATCGTGGATGCGGCACTGAATATTATTAGCGAAAAAGGGATTCAGAGGCTGACTATTAAGAATATCTCCAAAGAGATTGGTGTAACGGAGCCTGCCATATACCGGCATTATAACAGCAAGATCGATATTCTTGTAGCTATTATGGATGTGTTTAAGCAGAATACGGAAGTCCTTTTTCAGGAAATCTTTCGTGAAGAACTATCGGCCATGGATAAGATTAACGCTTTGTTTACAAGGCATTTTGAGTCGTTTGCAAACGCACCCTCACTGGTCACCGTGATCTTTTCGGAAGAAATGTTCCGGGCGGAATCTGCACTTGCCCAGAAGGTCTCGGAGATCATTAGCAACAATTATAAGATCGTAGTTAGTATCATCGAAGAAGGCCAGAAAAATAACGAAATACGCGATGATGTTAAGGCTGACCATATTGCGATTATGATCATGGGCAGTTTGCGGCTTTTCATTAAGAAATGGCAGTTTGCCGGTTATGCTTACGATATTCAAAAAGAAGGAACAAAACTTATTCAATCAATCAGAATTCTCATTTTTAAAGGCATTTATTATGAAAATCATTAAGAGCAAAGAAGCACCCTGCAAAGAAACGCCACATAAGGTAGATGTCAGGCCTGTTTATGATAAGGATAACGCACAGGCAGTGCATATTACCCTGCAACCCGGCGAGTCACTGAAGCCTCATCTGACTCCGGTAGACGTGTTTTTCTACGTCCTGGAAGGAACGCCACATATTAGGGTAGGGGACGAAAATGTGCCCGTGGGAAAAGACCACCTGGTGGAAAGCCCGAAAGATATAGTACACTGTTTGTCGAATCAGTCAGATCAGCTGGCGCGTATTCTGGTGGTAAAGGCCCCCAAACCTACAACCCAAAGCAAGCTGCTTTAAAACAGCCAATGTGTTGATATATTTTTTTTACCCAATAGTTAGTTTATGTTAACTAACAGTTGTTTGTAAATTCAGATAGCAATCATGAACAGTATACTTTCATATCCAAAGACCATCATTTTCGCCACGTTGGCGCTTACCATTTTTCTTGGCTGGGAGATGGTTGGCAATACGTACCTGGAAACCGACCTGGATGAATACATGCCCGGGGATCATCCTGCTTTCGTGTACAGCGATGAAGCTGAGGATTGGTTTGGCATCAAAGATGGCATCATTGTGGCCATAGAAAATCAGAATGGGATTTACAATGCAGCCACACTTGATACGCTTCGCCGGATGACAGAACGCTTTCAGCGTATGCCGGAAATTGACCGGGACGACGTGACTTCGCTCTACACCGCGGAAAATATTATTGGAACAGAATATGGCCTGGAAGTAAATGAGTTTTATACAGACATCCCGGAGTCCGATGAAGCATTCAAAGAGCTGCGGGAAGCCGTGGAGGTTAATGAGATGGTGTACGGCCGTCATGTGTCTGCCGATGGCACGGTAGCATTGATTGTGGCAGAAATTGAAGACGATGTTTTCACCCAAACGTTTTATGAACACATTCTTGAGGTATGCGATGCTTCAGAAACCGACGAAATCAGGATCCATGTGGCTGGCCGGCCGATTGTCGAAGGTACGATGGCCCTGTTGGCACCGGAAGACATGAAACGGATGCTTCCTATTGTATTGTTGCTGATCGTGACAAGCCTCTATCTGATGCTCAGGTCAACAAAAGGAACCATCCTGACCATGCTTGTTGTGATAGTCAGTGTTATATGGTCATTTGGCCTTATGGCTATGCTGGGTATACCCATATATGCCGTTACCACGCTCATGCCGGTCATGTTGATTGCTATCGGGGTTGCAGACGGGATTCATCTGCTCAGCCACATGCAGCTTTTTTTGCAGAAACATCCTGAAGCTTCTAAAACAGAAGCCATCAGTGATATGATTCGACACATGTGGAAGCCTGTTCTGATGACATCGGTGACAACGTCTGTCGGATTTATTTCATTGCTGACATCAGAGGTGTTGCCGATCAAATATTTTGGTGTATTTACGGCCTTCGGGGTCATGATGGCCATGGTGTTTTCGCTGGTATTTATTCCGGCGGCCCTTATGATCGTGGGGCTGCCTAAAGTGAGGTCTCCCAAAACAACTGATAACGGCCAGGTGCATCCATTAGCTGCCGGTTTTACCCGCAGGGTGTTGAAGTACAACTATATTTCCATACTGGGTGCGGCTATGATCATTGTTTTGTCGTTGATCGGGATTCAGCGGGTATGGATCAACTCAAGCTTCCTCGATAAATTTGAGGAAGACAGCGATCTTGTGCAGACCGACGCCTTCATCAATAATCACTTTGGCGGTACAACCACCCTGAATCTCATACTGGACGCAGGCGAGGAGGGACATGATGTGTTTAAGAAGCCCGAAGTACTCAGGCTCATGGATAAGATGCAACGACAAGTAGAGTCAGACCTTGATGTGGTTGGCAACTCTTTTGGAATTACGGATTACCTGAAACGCATGAACAAAGTGATGCACGAAGACCGTGAAGAATATTACACAATTCCCGAAAGCATGGAAATGGTGGCGCAGTACCTGTTGCTTTACGAAATGTCAGGCGACCCGGATAACCTGAACCGGGTGGTGGATTACAATTATGCAAAAAGCAACCTTACGTTTCAGCTGAAAAGCGATAACAGCATAGCCATTCGTTCCGTGTTGGATAAGATCAATAACTATGAAGAAGCCTTTAATGAGCTTGGCATAGAGCTGAATCATGCAGGCAGCGGCTATAAAGGTCTGGTCTTTACAGATCTTATTCTTGAAGGACAGATAAGAAGTCTCATCCTCTCGTTGGTATTGGTAGTGATCCTGCTCTCCCTCATGTTTAAAAAGATCACGATAGGGCTGATAGGCGCTGTTCCCATAACGATCACTGCGTTTATCGGATTTGGGGTGATGGGCTTTCTGGATATTCCGCTTAACACGACCACGGCCCTGCTGTCGAGCATCGCCATCGGGATCGGTATTGACTATGCCGTCCACTTCCTGCAGCAATACCGCGTGAATGCGAAAAACACCGGGGATAAACTGCTGACCGCTCATAAAACCATGAACCACACAGGTAGAGCTATCAGCTTCAATGCCATTGTGGTTATAGCCGGGTTCCTTGTGTTGCTGTTCAGTGTGTTTCCGCCTAACAGGGAACTGGGTGCACTGGTTTCGCTAAACATGTTTACCAGTTTCGTGGGAACGTTGACTGTCATGCTTGTGTTACTGAACAAAACAGGTGTCTATTTTAAAAAGAAGAAAACAAAACAAAAAACAATGTCTGACCCAAAAAACAAATGAACCATGAACACACGAAAAATGATAATGGTTGCAATGGCTATGATGGTCATGGCACCAACACAACCCAGGGCGCAATCGATGAGTGGTAAAGAGATCATCGAAACAGTTTATCACCGTCCCGTGGGAGACGATCAGGAGTCAGAGCTGAAAATGACCCTGATGAATCAGCGAGGGGATACCAGGATGCGCGAAATTAAGCAGTTTACCAGGGATTTCGGGGATGTAGAAAAAAGCATCATGTTTTTTCTGTCTCCGGCTGATGTGGCAGACACTTCTTTTATGAACTGGAGCTATGCCGATAGCAGCGATGACGACCAATGGATTTATCTGCCTTCATTAAGGAGGGTTCGTCGAATTTCGAGTGACGACAAAAGTGATCGTTTTATGGGATCTGACTTTACCTATGATGACCTGGGTGACCGGCATCCCGACGATGATGAACATGAGCTGCTTCGGGAAGAAACCATTGATGGTAAAGAATGTTACGTGGTAGAAAGCATTCCGAAAGATCCTGATTACATATATAGCAGAACGGTTACCTGGATTGAAAAAGACACCTATATTGGCGTAAAAAAAGAATTCTATGATGAATATGGAGATTTCCTAAAAACACTCACTGTGAAAGAATATGAAAATATTGACGGCTTTGACATTATTACACACACCGAAATGTATGATGAACAAAGAGATCACAGAACAGTGATGGAAATGAAAGATGTAAAAGTCAATACAGGTGTTTCAGACAATATGTTCACCGAACGGATGATGTCCCGGGGGCTGTAATAAGGATATCTGTAGTAAGAGTTGGTCTGCAGGCTTTTGCATCCAGATAAAAACTTCATTAACAACTAAGTATTAATAAGACAATTTCAACTATGTATATTCATAAAACTATCCTAAGCTTACTGGTAGCTATAATATTACTGCCTGCACCAACACAAGCGCAAGACAGGAATATCCGCCTCAATGGATATGCACGCAATTACACTGGAATACTTACTAACGAAACGGGAGATTTATCTATATTGCAAAACACCTTAAATCTGGAACTATCCAGGCAAAGTCAAAAAGTAGCTTTATTTGTAAACCCTTATATGTATCACTATTGGGATGATGAATTGGAACTTGGATTGCGGGAGGCATATGTATCTTTATATTTTGACAATTTCGATATCAGCGTTGGTCAACAACAGATCATATATGGGAAAGCCGAAGGTGTATTCATCACTGACGTAGTATCTCCGAAGGACATGCGGGAATTTTTGTTGCCGGATTTTGATGAAATACGAATGGGAGTTACTTCATTTAAATTTAATTATTACACCGGCCCCAATACGTTTGAGCTGGTATGGGTTCCGGTATTTACACCCACACAAGAACCTGATGAAGGTTCAATTTGGCGAGCGGAGAGAGACTTTCCCGCCCCTGTTGAATGGGACTACTCCACTAAAGATGTACCGGAGCAGCTGGAAAACGGCGAACTGTTTTTCCGGTATTCCTCTTTGAGATCTAATATTGACTTAGAAATAGTAGGTGGTTATTTCTGGGATGATGAGCCCATCCTGCACATGACCCGTCACATGGATCCGGAAACTATGGAATTATACCAACTGACAGCTCGTCCTGAACATCACCGTCTCACAATGGGCGGAGGAAGTTTTAGCGTCCCCATAAATGGCCTGGTAGTAAGGGGTGAAGCGGCCTATTATAAGGATAAGTATTTTCAAACACGGGATCCTGAAGCCGAAAATGCGACAACAAAAAACAATTATTTGCATTATATGGCCGGATTGGATTATAATCTCTATGACTGGACAATACATACACAGTTCATCCAGGAACATATCCTTGATTATAGTGAGGGAATAAGAAACGATGAGTTTGAAAGCACCGTCACTTTCCTTGCCCGTAAAGATTATTTCAGGGATTTACTAACTGTTGAACTTTTTTCTTATATAGGTCTCAATAACGGCGATGCCCTGTTACGCCCCACGGTGTATTATGATTTCGCCGATGGTTTCGAAATAAGGGGTGGGGCTAACATTTTCCTGGGAGATGAGGAAGGCCGTTTCGGCCAGTTTCAGGATAATGATATGATCTATACGAAAGTCACCTATTTCTTTTAACAAATCTACAATGTTAACCGGATGTAGCTGATTATCCGCCAGGTTAAACGGAAATTGTCAAAAAATGAAAGGCTGGTGAATTACTTCCCTTTGATCATGGTCAGCAGCATCTTGAATTTCTCTTCGGCATACACAGCATGCGGAATGTCGGGCGGCATGATAATGGTTTCCCCTTCCTGAAGCCGGTATGGCTTTTTGTCGATGGTGATCTCCGCAGTCCCTTCAAGGATTTGTATCATGGCCTCAAATGGAGCCGGGTGTTCACTCAGCTGTTGTCCCTTGTCAAAAGCAAACAGACTGATATTGCCTGTGGGCTTCTCCAGCACACGCCTGCTAACAATGCTGTTCGGTGAATAGTATATGTCTTTGTTGAAGTGAACTATTTACCCTGATACCGGGTTAAAACCATGTAATGATCACACGCAGACATAATCTGAAAAGGCATTTCAAAAAATCAACAAATAAATCAGTTTATTTCTGCTATATTTGATATTGAAACACAAACTGTTATTATGCGGATTACACGACGCGAAACATTTAATGCCGCGCACAGGCTGTTCAAACCTGAGTGGGACGACAAAAAAAACCTGGAAGTATTCGGCAAATGCTCCAACCCCCAATGGCATGGACACAATTACGTGTTGTACGTGACTGTTGAGGGACAGGTGGAACCTGAAACAGGTTTTGTAATGAACCTGAAGGCATTAAGTGAAATTATTGATACTTTTGTCATTCAAAAAATTGACCATAAGAATATGAACCTGGAGGTTGACTTCATGCAGGGGCGGCTGGCTTCAACCGAAAACCTGGCTATTGCCATCTGGCATGAGCTTGAGAGTCCTATCAGGGAAGCAGGCGGAAACCTGTATTGCGTAAAGGTGGTGGAAACAGAAAAAAACTATGTGGAATATTTCGGAGACTAAGCGGTACCATACCCCAACATCTCCCTGAACAGCCATTGTCGGTACATCCTCCTGCATACTTCGGGTCTATTAAAAATCAGTAAAATAGTGCAACCATGACTTCTGAAATTAACCGGGATATGGCCATCGAAAACAAGATGGATGACTACGAAAAGATTGACCAATACAATCCCCAAAAAATTAATGAGCTCTCAGACCATTATCGGAGGGTGCTATCGCTGGTAGGCGAGGATCCTGAGCGCGAAGGGCTGGAAAAGACACCAGAGCGTGTTGCCAAAGCCATGCAGTTCCTTACCCATGGCTATGACCTTGATCCCGCGGCTATCCTGAAATCGGCCATGTTTAAGGAAGATTATAAACAGATGGTGATTGTGAAAGACATTGAGATTTATTCGATGTGTGAACATCATATGTTGCCATTTGTTGGCAAGGCACATGTGGCCTATATTCCAAACGGCTATATCGTTGGCCTGAGTAAGATCCCGCGTGTCGTGGATGCTTATGCCCGACGGCTTCAGGTGCAGGAACGGCTCACCACCGAGATCAAAGAATGTATCCATAACACGTTAAAACCGATGGGTGTCGCCGTCGTTATCGAAGCCCACCACTATTGTATGATGATGCGCGGTATCCAGAAACAAAATTCGGTAACCACAACCAGCGATTTTACCGGTGCCTTCCTGACAGATAAAACCAGGGCCGAATTTATCCACCTGGTTGGGTCGAACCTTCATTGAACCGGGTGATTTAGCATATGATTCCCGCAGGTAAATGGTTGATGAAAATGTATACCTTTGCCTGTTGTCTAATCTTATCATAGTTAAAAGTTGACGAGTTATGAAGAAAGCATTTGTATTCCCCGGACAGGGTGCGCAGTTTGTTGGTATGGGGCAACACCTGTACGAAAGTTCAACGGAAGCCAAAGAGATGTTTGAGAGAGCCAATGAGATCCTGGGCTTTCGTATTACCGATTTGATGTTTAACGGTACGGATGAAGACCTCCGGCAGACAAAGGTAACCCAGCCGGCTATCTTTCTGCATTCGGTCATTTTGGCGAAAAGTCTTGGTGACGATTTTACGCCGGATATGGTGGCTGGCCATTCACTTGGTGAATTTTCTGCCCTTGTGGCTGCCGGTGCCCTGACCTTTGAAGAAGGGTTGGTGCTGGTGTATAAACGGGCCATGGCGATGCAAAAAGCTTGTGAAAAGGAGCCGTCAACCATGGCTGCCATTATCGGGCTGGAAGATGAGACTGTCAATGCTGTCCTTGGCGGGATATACGACGTGGTGGTGCCGGCCAACTATAATAGTCCCGGACAGGTGGTGATCTCCGGCAGTGAGCAGGGTATCGAGATCGCCTGCGAAAAACTGAAAGAGGCAGGTGCGAAACGGGCAATGCCCCTGAAGGTAGGAGGTGCCTTTCATTCACCTCTCATGGAACCGGCACGCGTGGAGCTGGCAGAGGCTATCAACCAGGCTGCTGTTACAGAGCCGGTGTGCCCTGTTTATCAAAATGTAGATGCCCAACCCGTTACAAGCCCCGAGCAGATCCGCAAAAACCTGATTGCTCAGCTTACCTCACCCGTTCGCTGGACCCAGATCACGGAAAACATGATCGCCGATGGTGCTACTACCTTTGTTGAGGTTGGCCCGGGCAAAGTGCTGCAGGGTCTGATCAAGAAGGTAAGCAAAGAAGTGGAAGCCTGCAGCGCATAAGCGCTATTCCGGGTTTCTCCCGGTTAATGCTATATATACTGGCTCTTGCGCCTGTCTTACATACATGAAACCTGGGTGGGCTCATGCTGTAAACGGAAATATGACTAATGCCACCTGAATGGCTGTATTGACCTATATCCTGTTCGTCCTTGGCTTCATCCTGTTGGTGTATGGCGCCAACTGGCTGGTTGATGGTGCTGCTTCCCTCGCCCGGCGCTACCGGATATCGCATGTGGTGATCGGCATGACCATCGTGGCCCTGGGCACCTCTGCGCCCGAGCTGGTGGTGAACCTGGTGGCCAGCTTCAGGGAAACGGCCGACGTGGCACTCGGCAACATTCTGGGAAGCAACATTTCCAATATTTTCCTCATTCTTGGTGTGTCCGCAGTGATCTATCCGGTGGCGGTTAACAGGAATACCCTTGGCAAAGAGGTACCTTTTGCACTGCTAGGCGCATTGGTCATCGGGGTGCTGGCCAATGACGTGTTGTTGGATGGCATCCGGCAATCCATGATTTATCGCAGCGACGGCATCATCCTGGTGCTGTTCTTTATTTTGTTTATGGTATATGCCTTAGGTATCGCCCGCGACAATGGCATTGCTTCTATGTACGAAGTGAAAACCTTTACGCCCGGACGTTCTGTGCTGTTGATCGTTGGGGGGATGATCGCCCTTATAGCCGGTGGCCGCTGGATCGTGCAGGGTGCCGTAGAAATCGCATCGGTACTTGGTATGAGCGAAGCCGTGATCAGTCTCACCATCGTGGCTATCGGAACCTCTCTTCCCGAGCTGGCCACCTGTGTGGCTGCCGCCATGAAGAAAAATGCCGATATCGTGATCGGAAATGTCCTGGGATCCAATATTTTTAATGTGTTCTTCGTGCTGGGAACCAGCGCCGTCATTAAACCCCTGCCGTTTAATAAAGCCCTGAACTTTGATATCCTGGTCGGCTTGTTTGCCATGTTCTTGCTGTGGGGCTTTCTGGTAATGTCACGTGGTAAAACCGTGCAACGCTGGCACGGGATTATTTTCCTGATTTGCTATGTGGCTTATATTGCCGTGCTGCTTGGTCTTTAAAGGTGGCTTATATTGCCGTGCTGCTTGGTCTTTAAAGGTGGCT
>JAWLDT010000032.1:17454-26396 GCA_041686485.1 Bacteroidales bacterium
GGATTATTTTCCTGATTTGCTATGTGGCTTATATTGCCGTGCTGCTTGGTCTTTAAAGGTGGCTTATATTGCCGTGCTGCTTGGTCTTTAAAGGTGGCTGATGAGACGTGAACCGTGAACGGTAAAAAACCGAAGCTGGAAGGAAGAAGAGAATGGTGAACAGGCGCTGGAAACCGACAGCTGTGCAGGCCGGACTTGGCCGGCCCCATATTATTCAGGTGCGACCTGTACGGACAGCACTTGGGCTGTCCTTTCAGATGGGCTGTCCTTTCAGATGGGCTGTCCTTCACCTGGGCTGTCCTTCACTTAAGCTGTGGTCAAAACATCAAAATTATATCTCCATGAAACGTCTATGTCGATGATCCCGTCTATTCAGGAACAGGATTTTTGACACACAGGGGGATGATGATTTGGCACTGATTGGCACTGAGTGCTGGGAGAGCGGGTCGCCCTGAAAGGGCATTTTAATTCAGCCCAGTGGCAACGCCCTGGGAAAAGAGGACACCCCATGAACTCTCTGCGCCCTGATAAGGGCAGCTTAAATAAGCTAAAATACAATAGCTTGAGTGGCCAGTGCATTTGAGTAACCAGTTAACAATGGGTGCTTTTGCAAGCATCAGCGAAAATAGCTGTGAACCTTTGTGGTAAAAAAATAACCACGAAGACACGAAGAACACAAAGTTGATCACAAAGAGATTATGAACCGCAGAAACAAAGAACACAAAACATAATTGACCGGATTGGAAATATAGTTACCGGTTTATGTACTGCTCCTCATAGTATTTCTGATAATCACCGGACGTAACCTGTTTCAACCATTCCGGGTTGCTCAGGTACCAGTCAACGGTTTTACTCAGCCCTTCTTCAAAGGTCACGGAAGGTTCCCAGCCCAGTTCTTTTTCTATTTTGCCGGCGTCTATAGCATAACGGAGGTCGTGGCCGGCGCGATCCTTTACATAGGTAATAAGCTCTTCCGAAGTACCCTCCGGGCGGTCCAGCTTTTGATCCATGATACGGCAGAGCAGGCGGATCAGGTCAATGTTTTTCCACTCATTCTGGCCGCCGATGTTATAGGTTTCTCCAACTTTGCCATCCTGCAGGATCATCTCGATAGCCCGCGCGTGGTCTTCCACATAAAGCCAGTCGCGGACATTCTCTCCCTTGCCGTAGACCGGAAGCGGCTTTTTCTCAATGATATTATTGATAAACAGGGGAATCAGCTTCTCCGGGAACTGGTAGGGGCCATAGTTGTTTGAACAGTTCGACAGGATCACCGGCAGCCCAAAGGTGTGATGATAGGCTCGCACGAAATGGTCGCTGGAAGCCTTGGAAGCCGAGTAGGGGCTGCGGGGATCATAGGGGGTGTCCTCCCTGAACAAGCCCTCATCGCCCAGGGACCCATACACCTCATCCGTACTGACATGGTAGAAGCGTTGCTTGTCGTAGTGTTCCCCCCAGAAATGCCGGGCTGCATTCAACAGGTTAACAGTCCCCTCAACATTGGTGTGAACGAAAGCCATGGGACTGGCAATGGAACGGTCGACGTGGGATTCCGCCGCCAGGTGGATCACCGTGTCAAAATTGTATTCCCTGAAAAGGGAAAACACGTCACCCTCATCAACGATGTCGCCCTTCACAAAGTGGTAGTTGGGTTTGTTTTCGATGTCCGACAGGTTTAGGAGGTTCCCCGCGTAGGTGAGCTTGTCGAGGTTTACGATGGTTATCTCAGGATGACGGTTAACAAACCATTTTACTACGTGGGAGCCGATGAAGCCAGCCCCGCCTGTGATCAATATTTTTTTCATGCCAGTTGTTTTTATGAGTTCAGAATGCCTTCATCCATGTTTTTTTCCCACTGCCAGGCCGTGGCCATCATCTCTTCCAGTCCTTTTTCTGCCTTCCATCCCAGCTCTTTGTTTGCCAGCGTGGTATCCGCCCAAACCTGTTCCACATCGCCCGGCCTGCGCTTACTGATGACCCGGTTCACCTTCTCGCCGGTAACCTTTTCGAAGGTGTTAACCACCTCCAGCACGCTGTAGCCGGTGCCCGTGCCTACGTTAAATACCTCATGGGGCTGCGCCGACCCTTTATTCAGCATTCGTTGCAGGGCTTTGACATGTGCCCCGGCCAGGTCGCTTACATGGATGTAGTCGCGGATGCAGCTTCCGTCGGGGGTGTTGTAGTCGCTGCCAAAGATACTCAGCTGCTTGCGTTTTCCAATGGCTGTCTGGGTGATATACGGTACGAGGTTGTCCGGCACACCGATGGGCAGCTCCCCGATCAGACCGCTTTCATGAGCCCCGATGGGATTAAAGTAACGCAAAGAGATGGCTTGCAGGTTGCTTTGTGCAGCAGTGTCCGCGATGATCTCTTCGGATATCTGCTTGGTATTTCCGTAGGGCGAGACAGCTTGTTTGACCGGCGCATCTTCCGTGACCGGCAAACGGTCGGGCTGGCCATATACCGTGCAGGAAGAAGAAAAAACCAGATGCGGCACATTGTATTCCTGCATGCACTGCAACAGGTTCATCAGGCCGGTAAGATTGTTGTGATAATATTTTAACGGTTGCTGCACCGATTCACCCACCGCCTTATAGGCGGCAAAGTGAATAACCCCGCTGATGCGGCTGTGCCGGGCAAAAAAATCCTTCATGTGATCCGCATCGCAGATGTCAACCTGCTCAAAATGGGGTTTTGTTCCGGTAATTTGTTCAATCAACCCTGTTACCTTTCGGTCGGAGTTGGAGAGATTGTCAATGATCAGGGGTTCAAAACCGCTTTCCTGTAACTCAACGACTGTATGGGATCCAATGTATCCGGTGCCGCCGGTGACCAGTATCTTATTACCCATCGTATAGATGTTTTATCCTGTTAGAAACTCCAGTAGGTCAACTTATTGATCTGACTTCGGTAAATGCCTTTAATATCTATAAGAATGCCTTGCTCCTTGTCTTTCAGCATCTTTATGAAATCATTTTCCTTCAGGGACAGGTAAGGTTGGTGGTTGACTGCCACGATGACCGCATCATAATCCTGTCCAATATCATCGGTCAGGTCAAAGCCATATTCTTCTTTAACTTCTGACCTGTCTGCGTGGGGATCTGTTACGTCAACCCTGACGCCGTATGACTGCAATTCACTGATTACGTCAGATACACGGGAGTTACGAATGTCGCTTACATTTTCTTTGAAGGTAATGCCCATCACCAGCACTTTGGTGTCCAGCACGTTTTTGCCGGCTGCGATCAACTTTTTAACCAGTTGCTTGGCGGCGTAAAAGCCCATGGAGTCGTTCACAAACCGTCCGGCATTGATCACCTGCGGGTGGTAGCGGTACTCCTTGGCTTTGTAAACCAGGTAGTAGGGGTCGACCCCGATACAGTGACCGCCCACCAGACCCGGGAAGAACCGCAAAAAGTTCCATTTGGTGCCGGCGGCTTTCAACACATCGTAGGTGTTGATGTCCATCCGGTTAAAGATGATCGACAGCTCATTCATCAAAGCAATATTAACGTCACGCTGGGTGTTTTCAATGATCTTGGCAGCTTCCGCGACCTTGATGGAAGGCGCCCGGTGAACACCCGCTTCTATGATAAGCTCATAGGTTTTGGCAATATTTTCCAGTGCTTCTTCGTCATTGCCGGAAACGACTTTGGTGATGGTTGTCAGGGTATTTTGCTTGTCACCCGGATTGATCCGCTCCGGTGAAAATCCCACTTTAAAATCTGTTCCCGCTGTGAGGCCGGACAACTCCTCCAGCACCGGGATGCAATCTTCTTCGGTACAGCCGGGGTAGACCGTTGATTCGTACACCACATAGTCACCAGGCTTCAATATTTTCCCGACACTTCGGGTAGCCGCCATCAGCGGGCGGGTATCGGGTAAATTATGGTCATCAATGGGCGTCGGTACCCCGACGATATGAAAGTTGGCTTTCTTCAGAACTTCGTCGCGACTGGTAAACTCGATGTCACACCCCTTAAAATCTTCAGCTGACAGCTCCCGGTTTGGATCTTCATTCCGCTGCATCTGCCTGATGCGGTCTTCTTTAATGTCGAAACCGATCACCTTTGTTTTTCTGGCAAATGTTAAAGCGATGGGCAGGCCGACATAGCCAAGCCCGATAACCGAGATGGTTGCTTCTTTATTAATTAGTTTTTCATACATGGTAGCTCCGGAAGGTGTCATATGTTTTGTATTAAGTACTTGTTTGATTTGGTTTGTTGTGGTTAAACAGGATGAAACTATATTTTATTTCTGTTTTCTGACTGATGATAGATAGCGGGCAGAAGAATACAGGTGTTGGTTTGGGATTTGATTACAGTTTAATTACCTGTTCATTTTTCAGGCGGTATTTTTCTTTGCTTTCAGGGCAGATGGCTTTGCCTTCGGTGTCAAAATGCAGCCGGTGGCCATATTCGCTCATCCATCCTGTTTGACGGGCGGGGTTTCCGATAACCAGTGCATAGGGCGGAACATCTTTGGTGACGACAGCGCCGGCCCCTATAAAGGCAAACTCCCCGATCTCGATGCCACACACTACCGTGGCATTGGCTCCGATCGTAGCGCCCCGCCGAACCAGGGTCTGTACATATTCATCGCGGCGAACCACCGCACTGCGCGGATTTACAATGTTGGTAAACACCATTGATGGCCCCAGGAAAACATCCTCTTCACAAATAACACCCGTGTAGATGGAGATGTTGTTTTGCACCTTTACGTTGTTGCCGAGTTTTACGCCCGGCGACACAACGACGTTCTGCCCGAAATTGCAGTGTTCTCCTATTTCGCAATCCGGCATGATGTGTGAGAAATGCCAGATCTTTGTTCCTGCTCCGATTTTGCAGCCAGGATCGATTACCGCCGTTTCGTGGGCAAAATAATCTTGTTTTTCTTGTTCTTTACGCATAGCTGTTTTATAAGAATGACAATACTGTTTCGGTGATACAGGTCAACTGTTCCTCATCCAGCTCCGTATGCATCGGCAGGGATATCACCCGGCTACAGAGATCTTCCGTAACAGGCAGGTCGCCTTCTGAATACCCGTATTCTTTATAGGCTTTCTGCAAGTGCAGCGGCACCGGGTAATAGATCATGGCAGGAACCTCTTTTGACTTCAGGTATTCCTGCAGCTCATTACGGTTGATATCATGGGTTTTTACCGTGTACTGGTGAAAAACATGTGTTGAATGGGGGCTTCTGTAGGGTGTTGTCAGTTCGGGAGCATCCGCAAAGGCCTGGTCATAGTAATCGGCTGCTGACCTCCTGGCGGCGGCATACTGGTCAAGCCTGCGAAGCTTGATACGTAGTATCGCTGCCTGTATGCTGTCGAGCCGGGAGTTCACCCCGATGCTGTCGTGGTAATACCTGACCTTCATGCCATGGTTGACCAGCATCTGAAGCTTTTCCGCCAGCTTATCGTCGTTTGTAAAAACAGCGCCCCCGTCGCCATAGCAGCCCAGGTTTTTCGACGGGAAAAAGGAGGTGCAGCCAATGTGCCCAATGGTTCCGGTCTTTTTGCGTGTCCCGTCAGGAAAGATGTAGTCGGCACCGATGGCCTGGGCATTATCCTCCACGACATAAATGCCGTGCGCATCGGCGATGTCCATGATAGATTTCATGTCGGCACTCTGGCCAAAGAGATGCACCGGTACAATGGCTTTTGTTTTTTTCGTAACCGCCTTGCGGAGGGCTTCCGGATCCATATTAAACGTGTGCGGGTCCACGTCTGCCATTACCGGCTTCAGGCCCAACAGGGCAATCACTTCGGCGGTGGCCACAAACGTAAAGGAAGTGGTGATCACCTCATCGCCCGGCTTTAGATCCAGCGACATAAGCGCTACCTGGAGGGCGTCCGTGCCATTGGCGCAAGGGATAACATATTTCGATCCAAGATATGCGGCCAGCTCTTCCCGAAACTCCTTTACATCCGGCCCGTTAATATATTTTGCCGACCGTATCACATCCGACACGGCAGCATCAACCTCCGGTTGAATCTTCTCATACTGACCCTGCAGGTCTACCATCTGAATTTTTCGCATAGATATTATTTAAAGATACTGTCTTCCTGTTGGTGAGCCAAACTTCCTGTTTCGCTATAGGCTTCGGCCGCATTTCATGAAAGTATTCTGTGTGTCTTGCAAAATATTATGAGGGAACTATCGAAGTAACCCGTATTCTTTCATACGATAAAAACAAAAACAAAGATAAAAATAATTGTTTCCGCCATAAGATGAACACGGCTTTTTTTGCCGCCGTAAACTTTCATTATCTTTGATGCTCTAATAACGTTGCCATATGCGCTTTTTGTATACCATTTCCATAAAGGTTTATGTGTTTGCTATCCATCTGGCTGCTTTGTTTTCGGCGAAAGCGCGGCTATGGGTGAGAGGACGCCAGGGCTGGAAGGAGCAGATGCAGGAGATGGGTCGTACAATGACCTGGGACAACAAACAATCGCCGGTTATCTGGTTCCATTGTGCTTCCCTGGGGGAGTTTGAGCAGGGCCGGCCGGTTTTGGAAAAGTTTCGAAAGGAGCACCCCGGTTGGTTCATTCTGCTGACCTTCTTTTCGCCGAGCGGTTACGAGGTACGCAAGGATTATACAGGTGCTGATTATGTGATGTATCTTCCTTCGGATACCCCACGGAATGTCGATTTTTTCCTGGATTTCTGGCAGCCGCGACTGGCTGTTTTCGTCAAATACGAATTCTGGTTTCACTACCTGAAAGGTCTTGCCTGCCGACGGGTTGATTCGTTGGTCATTTCAGCTATTTTCAGACCTGATCAGCACTTTTTCCGTCGCCGTGGAACCTGGTTCAGGAAGCAACTGCAATATATTTCCCGGTTTTTTGTGCAGGATAAGGCCTCGCGCGATTTGCTGAAGAGGTATGGTTTTGAAAATGTTGTCGTTAGCGGTGATACCCGATTTGACAGGGTTTATCGTTTGAGTCGTGAACCTGAACATTTTCCTGTGATTGCATCATTTGCGGCGGGTAACCGGGTACTTGTGGCCGGCAGTACCTGGCCAAAAGATATGGCAGCTTTAAAGAAGTTTATGCAGGCAGGGCAGCAGGAGCTGAAATACATCATTGCACCCCATGAAGTGCATGAGGAGAGCCTGCAACAACTCGAGACATCGCTGGATCTCCCGTCCATCCGTTACTCGGCAGTTTCAAAAGCCATTCCCGGCAATGTGAAAGTGTTGATCATTGATAAGATCGGCTTTTTGTCGCACCTTTATCAATATGGGGATGTAGCTTTTATCGGGGGAGGGTTCGGACAGGGTATCCATAATATTCTTGAAGCGGCTGCTTTTGGTATTCCGGTCTTGTTTGGACCCAATATGCATAAATTTGCTGAGGCTGTTGAGCTTATTGAACGTGGAGGGGCGTTACGGATTCACGATGGGGATGAGCTCGCTGAGAAGCTTGAGTTGTTGCTTTCAGACAGGGAGAAGCTCCTGGAGAAAGGCCGGATTTGCCGGCAGTATGTGGAGGAAAAACAGGGTGCCACCGCTATCATCCTGGAGCATATCAACAAGCTTTCTGTCACAAGTCACCCGCATCCATAACAGGCAAATCTCCTGTTGCGCTCCGGGTATGATTTGGAAATAAACGGAACTTTGTGTAATTTTAAAGTATGACCAATTATAAACAAAAACGACTTTATATCATGAATATACTGGTGAAGGTGCTGGTGTCTGCCTTTGCCGTGGTGATCACCTCTTATCTGCTTGGTGGTGTTGCCGTGGCGAGTTTTACAACAGCGATCGTTGTTGCTTTTGTCCTGGCGATTTTAAATGCATTGTTAAAACCGGTGCTGATCATACTTACCATTCCGGTGACCATCATGAGTATGGGCCTTTTCCTGCTGGTGATCAATGCCTTTATTATTCAGCTTGCCGCTCATTTTGTGTCTGGCTTTGAAGTCGACAGTTTTTGGTGGGCATTGTTGTTCAGCATCATCCTGTCCGTTGTTACCTGGATACTGGAACTGCCCGCCCGGCCGCGACCTCCGCGTCGGGATCGTTTTCAGGAGCCAACGGAAATTTCCTGAGCTATTACTGTTCTTTTAGAAGATCCTCAAACATTTGCCGGAATTTCTCCACCTTGGGTTGAATAACCATTTGGCAATAGCCTTGCTGGGGATTTTTCTCAAAATAATTTTGATGATACTCTTCCGCCGCATAAAATTTGTTGAGCGGTGTAATTTCCGTCACAATGGGATCATCCCAGATCTTTTCCCCCTCCATGCGGTCTTTTACTTGTTCGGCAATGCGTTTTTGTTCCTCATTGTGGTAGAAAATAGCTGAACGGTATTGCGGTCCTACATCGGCGCCCTGCCGGTTGGGGGTCGTCGGATTATGCACCCGGAAGAATACCTCCAGCAATTGCAGGTAGGAAACCTTTTCCGGGTTAAATGTTATTTGCACAACTTCGGCATGACCCGTATTTCCGCGAGACACCATCTCGTATGTGGGATTTTCCACTTCTCCGCCGGCATAACCGGTCGTTACCTGTTTGACGCCTTCCACGCGTGAAAAAACAGCGTCCATGCACCAAAAACAGCCCCCGCCGAGCGTAGCGTGAGCAATCTGATCGGTATCGAAATTATTCTTCATGTCAATAGGGTTTGCGGCACCTGCCAGACCTGTAATGGCCGGAACGACAACTGCCAGTATGATAAAAATGGCTTTCATTTGTTTATATTTCGTAACTATATGGTAAATAGTTTTTTATGGTTGTGTTTAAGCTGCCACTTCAGGGCGCTGGTGGGGTGTTGTCCGCATTTCCCCAGGGCGTTGCCACTGGGCTGAATTAATTTGCCCTTTCAGGGCGCACGGGTACGCAGCCCAAGTGCTGCGGCTACCACTGCTTCTTTTTTATAAATGGCAGGCCGGCCAAGTCCGGCCTGCGACTGTGGTGACAGATCAAGCCCTGT
>JAWLDT010000033.1:0-11109 GCA_041686485.1 Bacteroidales bacterium
GCCGGGGGAGGGGAGTTGTTTTTCCTTTCAATTGCCGGCGACGGGTTAATTCCCCAGCAACTTCACCGAAAACAGCCATTGCCCCTGCGGCTTTTCGCCCGATTCGAACATCCGTGCATAACCCACCGACCAGGTGGTCTTCAGGTACGAAAGCAATACCAGCTCAATGTCTGTCTGTAAGCCGGCGTTAAAGATGTTGCGGGTATGCTCTGACCGGTCGGGGTCGGTGAGCAGGTGGGTTCCGAACACCGACGTATAAATGGAGGTGGGATACAACCAGGTGAAGCCGGCATTGCGTGTGCGGATAGGACGCAGGTTCAGCTCGCCCATCGTACGTATATAGTTGTGGGCGGGTATGGCGTCGATAGCTGCACCGGGAAAAGCCAGGCTGCTGCGGTACTGACGGGGCTCCTGCCAGTCTACATAGTTGTTCCTGAAACCACCAAGATAATAGTAGGAGAGGGCGGATGCCTTGTCTCCAAACGACTGACCAACGCTGTTGCGTATCCAGAAGCTGGTGTTGCGGATACCCGGCACCAGAAACCCTATATCCTGGTTGGATTTGACGGAAGGGTAAAAGTCGTCGGCGGCATAGAATGTGGAGGCTGAAATATTCCATTGGTAGCCTTTTTCATCATCCACACCACCCAGGGTAGTACGCTGCTTTGACAAGCCGAAGCCGGCATTGGCCGCATGGATATCCCGAATGGGTGATGCAACATTCTGGTGACCAGGCAGCACTTCAAGGTCGCCGTAGGTATGCAGGCCAAAGTTGTATGACCAGCGGAACGGTGCCCGCAGACTCCTGCTGCGCTCATGAGCGATCCCGATGGCATAGCCCGCCCGGCTTCTCTGAACCGGACCAAACAGGTCGTAAAAGTCGGTCTTGTTCCAGGAGGCTGACAGGTTCCAGTTAAAGTATTGCCAGTCCAGGGCGGCATGGAATTGTTGTTTGTCTTCATAACTGCTCCAGGGCGATGCGCCCACAAAGAGGTTGAGGCGGCTTACGCCGAGCGGATCACGCAGCAACATCCGGTACCCCGCTGCCACCGTGCTTTTATAGCCCGCAATGTCGGGCCACGCATTGGCCATGAACATCTCGCCCGGTGGGAAGTATGCTTTCTCATCCACGCGGGAGGTATCCACCGGCTCGGATGGCGGCAACGACCAGTCGACCACCCGGGGCTCCTGGCTGACGATCCTGTTCCCCATGAACTCGATGGCGTTGGCTTCATGCAGCACTTCCATGGGGATGCGGCCCGGCATCATGCCGTCGCGGTAAAACTGCAGCACCAGCAGCGAATCATTATCCTGCTGCACCGGCATGAAAAAGCCGGTTTCGGTGTTCGACAGCAGATCGAACGAGCTGTCCTCCAGCCCGAGGCGCCATACATTTGACACGCCGGTATAGTACGATGTCCCGATGAGGTATTCGTCGTCCGGCGAGAACTTGAACTGTGCCAGCGTATTGTCTTCCAGTTGATGAATTGTTCTGTAGGACGGATCACCGGCCTCCAGGGCTTCAATGTCAAACACTACCACCTCCTGCTCTCCCTTGATGCCAGTTATTGTGGCGGATAGCATTTTGCCGTCAGACGAAATATCCAGGTCAAAGATGGTCTGGCCAAAAGGGGCTTCGAACATGCGTTCGATGCTATCGTAGGGTTCGGGGATCTTTACCAGGGTGGCGTGGCCATTGGCAAACCGGATGCCCCAGATGCTATTGTCGGCCCGGTTATACACCAGGTCGCCGGTGCGGGAGAATGGCATGAGCGTCTTCTGCTCGCCGGTGTCGGCATCAACCATCTCCAGGCTGCGGTACTTGTTGTTCTGGTCGCTGTAAAAGACACGGTTGTTGTCCGGGTCATAGGCCAGGTGGGTGGAGTAGTAGAGTGCCGGCGCCTCCAGCTCGGCCAGTTTCCTGATACCGCCGCTGCGAGTATCGATCTCGGCGATCTGCGAGATGATGCCGGGGTGGTTGATGGCGGTGTACATTTTTTCTGTGTCCGGATTGTATCGGAAGGTGGACACATTTCCGAGCGGCTCTTCGGTGATGGGCGAGAAGGACGTTAGCGGATATTCACGGATCCTGTTGAGGTTTTGGGTCTGGAATGTCCGCTCTTTTTCGATCCAGTCCGCCCAGGCTTCTTCTACGGATATGTCATAAACCTGTTTGAATTGCCTGCCGTAAAAGGCTTTGCTCTCTTCCGACCGCAGGAAAAAGTCCCGTAGCTTGTCGATGCCGTATTCGAGGGCCAGGTAGGTGGTAAACCGGGCGCCATAGAGATAGGCATTGGCACCTACCTGGAAATCTTCGGTGGTGCCTGCTGTTTCCAGTCCGACCACCGAGTAAATGGGTTGCTCTTCGTTTACGATGCTCCGGAAATACATCTCATCGTAATAGCCCGTGGTGCGGCCCAGGCCGCCCGACATCCAGGTCTCCATAAAGATGGCTATGCCTTCCTGGTACCATCGTGGGGCGTACCACCTGGGCACAGTCATATAGCTCCAAAGGGCAGAAAGCGGTTGCTGTTGATTACGCCGTATCTTACCAAAAAATGCGCTGCGCCAGAATTCGTCCCGGCTGTTGGCTTTGTCGGTCATGACCACGTGGGTGAGCTCATGGTTAAAGAGCCACTGAAAGCGTTCGTTGGCCGGTACAATGCTGAAGGCATGATTGTAGGGACCAATACCGATAAACACCTGGTTGAGCGGCATGGTGACAGCGCCACCGGTTCCGTAGTCCTGAAAATCGTTCAGCATCACATACACCTTCCCTGGATCGTATTCCCAGAGCTCCTCATGAAAGCTCATGGCGTTGTTAAAGCTGCGCAACAGGTGTGGTGTCAGGTAACGGTAACCATCACCAAAATACACCAACTGAACACGGTCGGTGTCCAGTTGGTGTATGTTCTGTGACGCAATTGGCGTTTGTATCCAGATTCCGGCAACGATGCTCAGGAAAAGTATTATACGAAAGATCATACGATGAAGACGTTCAGTGTAGGCTTATCCAGATTATTATTGATCAAATAACAGTAAGAGGATGTTTGTTAATTAAGCGGAATAACCAGCTGAAGCTGATCGGCCGTGTTACTGAACGCGCCAAGTTGCTCCGCATCAAGTGTGCCCTGTAGTTGTTCCGAATCTAATATATAGCCTAACTGTTCTGTATCAAATAATGGCATATCTCCGAGGTTCTCAGCGTCCATAATGGTCATGTTGAGCTGTTGCATATCCAGGAAACCACCCGGGTTAGATAGGAGTACTTCATTGTCAAACAAAATATCCTGTAGTTGTTCCGCATCCCAAACTCCTAGCTGTTCCGCATCCATGATGATGAGATCTTCCAGGGTTTGGGCGTCAAGCTGGGCCAGTTCCCCTTCTTCGTCCATCAGTTCTTTGGCCAGCAGGTGTTCGAGGACGGGGCGGTTTTCATTGACCATGTTGATCTGGATCAGATTAGCAAATAAGCGGTCGTGCGCATTGGCCAGGTCGGGATAATCGGCTTTGGAGGCGGTGTCAAAAAATACTTCCACACCATTCATATAATCAAACAACACATTGCTTCGAAAAACTGTTTGTGCCAAGGCGTTTCCGGCATCGCTCAATATGCTTCGAATGGCGATTTTGTCTCTTTCATCAATCTGATCGAGGGTGCCGATGGCTTCCAGTATGCGCAGACGCGCATTGTCCAGGAACATGGCATAATCTTCCAGCTTATCCAATGTCGTTCTGTTGGATGTGGGAAACTCCCCGCTATTATGAGCCGCATTGATCGCATGTCGAATATCCTCACCCAGTTTGACATTATTGGCATATTCAAAAGCCAGGTATTGCTCGTAGGCTTCTCGCATTTGTGAATCCTCCAGCAGTTCATTACGCAATTCAATATCTTCTTCCGTGATCTGGACATTGCGGTACTGATCTATGCGTCCGATAGTGCCGGCTGCTTCACGAAGACTCATGCCGGGATTGGTCAGGGTAATACCTACCATGAGTCCAACGGCGAAGGCGATAATCACACCGACTAAAACGGGTACTAATTTTTTTGCTTTCATAAGTGGTTGGTTTTTGAAGGTTTTAAGTAATCAAAATTAGAAATGTTTTTATCTATAAATACACGCTCATTAACAAAAAGTTGGTTTTTAATCAATAAAAATCTCACTTTGATAAATGGTCCTGTTATCCTGAAGCAAACTTACCTGCACAGGTCCTGTCATACCTGAACGTTGGTTCATTACCAGTTGAAACATCACATCACCGGTAGCGGGAAATGCTACAGAACCGGCATTGGAAGCGGGAAGCCTTTCAATATCACCTTTCAGGCTTTTTGTCCTGACCAATTGGTAAATGTCCGGGTTGAAGGACATGTGCACCTCCAGGTCCGATTCGGACTGCAGTGAAGCTATGAGGATGACGGCCTCATTCATGACCATGGGGTTGATTTGCAAGTGCCAGTCTTCCTGTCTGATGTTCAGGCTCTGACCTGAGCGTGCAGTCATGGTGGCACGCATGTCACCTTCGTCAACAAAGACGGTTTCGGGACGGAGAAAGAGGATGGAAGCTGCCCCGATCAATAGTCCGATAATCAGGACTGCCGCATAGCGAAGCACTGTTTGTCCGGGCGGAAGAAACCGCTTTTGCATGCGGACCTTCCCCGACTGTTTTTTATCCGGTCCGGTTTGTTGTACATACTCCATGACCTCCCGGCTTACATCTGCTGTTTCTTTTTCTTTACCTGCTTCCTGAAGGGAATGATCCAGCATTTCCATCTGCCGGTAATAGGTGCGGACCTTTTCATCGTCAGATAGCAGGTCGTCGAAACGCCGGGCCTCGGCTTCTGTAAGCTCACCGTCAATCTTTTTGTTGATCAGGCGATGGATATTTTCGGAAATGGTTGACATGGGTTCGGTTATTTAAAGTAGTCACTTTTTTCAAGATGGATTTGTAACATGCGCCGGGCATCATAAAGTCTGGACCTGACTTTCTTTTCCGGGATTTCCAAAACCTCTGCAATCTCTTCGTAGGAAAGGGCTTCATAGTATTTTAACATAATAACTGCGCTATAGTTTTCTTTCAGAAGACTGATTGCATGTTTCAGCAGCTTGTCCCTTTCGTTTACCATGATGGTTGCTTCAGTCTGATTGTCCTTCATGTCAGGCAACTTATCCGGGTGTACATACCGCTTTTCCTTTTTACGGTAACTGATGGCTGTGTTGATGGCCATACGGTAGATCCAGCTAAAGAACCGGCTTTTGTAATTGAATGATCCCAGGTTCTCATAGGCTTTAATAAAGACCTCCTGGGTCAGTTCTTCTGCCGCTTCCGGTCGATACAGCATTTTCAACAACAGGTTATATACAGCCCCCTGGTAACGCTTTACCAGTATCTCATAATCCCGCGTCCTGCCTGTCTGTACATTCTTAATAAGGGTGTATTCATCTTCCTGCATTATATATTACTTTACATCATGAAAAAAGTTGGTTTATTTCTGAAACTGGTTTAACTGCCAGAGGTCACGGTATCGCATTCGCACCAATGGGGATAGTGCCATTTCACCGGATTTGCCAATCTTTTTCCGGAGGGTCTTCATTTCAACCAGTTTATCCCTGATGTCGGGTTCGATCATGACAGGAAATCCGTTTTCTTTGAGCATCATGTTGCGCTTGGCTTTGATCGATAATTCGAGGTAGAGGCTAAAAAAACAATACATGTCTACCAGGGTTTCCGGTGAAAAATAATCTTTCAGGGATGCCAGGTAGCGGCCCGCTTTTGTGTCTTTAAACTGGCCCTTGCGCATCATGCCCAGCATGTCGACCTCGTTACTGAAGGCCACTTCGAGCCACTGCTGAAGATTGTTGCCGGCGAAGGTGAATACCAGTTGAAAGCTAACCGGCAAGATGATCAGGATGAGGATGGTCTGGAGCAGCGGATTGAAAAGGAAGTGGTTAAACAATGAATGAAGGATGATGGCGGTCAGCAGACCGGCTATGGCGCCGGGCCATGTTTTGTCGGACCGGTGCACGCTTTCGATCAGGATGATGCCTGCGACGGCTACAACACCTCCATGCATCAGGGCGGTGCCTAAGCCCCTTACCGCAGCCAGGATGATGTGAAAATCAGCACCGAGCTGAAGGTAATACCAGGTATTTTCTGCCAGGGCGAAACCAGTGCCTATGGCAAAGCCATAGATGGCGGCATCGATCATAAAGCCTATCCGCTTTTTGGCAACAAGTGCAAACAGCAGGAGGAGTTTTAAAAGCTCTTCCACAACGGGCGCGATGTAGCGCGAAAGTGTGCTTTCGTCTGCGCCCATAGCATCTGCCAGTCCGGTGTTCAGCAGATAAGAAAAGCCGGCGGCCAACACACCCCATAGCAGACAAACAGATAAAAGCCGGACGGTTACCAGTTTGAAGCTGTCAAGCAGATACAGGGACAGCAGGAAAAGCAATACCGGTAAAAAAGCCAGGATGACTACCATGCTGTCAGTCTTTTAAGGCACTGTCCAGGTCGTCGAAAATGTTGAATATCATCGAAAAGCCCGACATGTCGAACACTTCTTTGATCCCGGGTTGCATGCTGGCAACTTTGAATGTTCCACCGGTGCCCATCATCTTTTTCTGCATAATAAGGAAAATACGAAGCCCCGAGCTGCTGATATAGTTCAGCCCTTTGCAGTCAAGGATGATCTTGTTGTGCCCCTGCTGGAGGATCTCCATCATTTTCTTCTCAAAACCTTCTGACTGATTGGTGTCCAGCCGTCCCTCCACAGAAACCACCAGATAATCGTTCAACTGTTGTTCGGTTACATTCATTGGCTAAGCTTTTTTTTAAGTGTTAGTGTGTTTTTGTCGTTATTGCGTGCGTATTGAACGTCATCCATAATTTTTTTAATCAGAAACACACCCAGTCCGCCAACAGGCCGCTCCGGAGCCGACAGTTCAATATCCGGGTCCGGTCGTCTTGTCGGGTCATAGGGCGTGCCGTCATCTGTTATGGATATGGTGAGCAGGTCATAATCGCAGGTGAACGCCATCTCAATTTCGTGATCGTTATTGTCGTTGTAGCCGTAGTTTACGATGTTGGTGAAAGCCTCTTCCAGGGCCAGGTTTACCGATATCCCCGTTTCAGGAGGGATAGCCCATTTTGCTGCCAGCTCTTCGAGTGTGTCGCGGATCTTATCCAGCTCACTGAGTTTATTGGTTAGCCTGAGGGTATAGGTTTCCATACACTATTGATTAAATGAGACGGTCAGCATGGTGATGTCATCAGACTGCGGGTGTTTTTGTACGTGCTTTTCTACGGCTGCGGACATCACCGTGACCAGCTCCTGTGGGTCTGCCTCCCTGTTCTCCCTGATGATCTCCATCATACGGTCTTCACCAAAGAGCTCATTCTGTGAATTCTCTGCCTCACTGATTCCGTCGGTATAGGCGAATATTTTGTCGCCGGGCGTTAATTGCATACTTGCCTCTGTATAGGTAAAATCCTCAAACAGACCCAGCGGGATCGTTCCCGCAGGTTCAAAGGCGTTTATACGTTCATTTTTGCTGATATAAACCGGCGGATTATGGCCGGCATTGGCATATTGAAGGGTACCGTCACTGAGGTCAAGGATGCCGAGGAAGAATGTCACGAACATATTGGATTCGTTGTTAAATGCCAGTGACTTGTTGAGGGTGTTCATGATGGATGCCGGTGACTGTTCCTTGTCGGCAATGGTACGCAGCAGGGTCCGGGTTACAGCCATAAACAGGGAGGCCGGCACCCCTTTACCCGATACATCCCCGATGGCAAAACAGAATTTGGTTTTATCCACTACAAAAAAGTCATACAGGTCGCCACCCACTTCTTTGGCTGATCGCAGGGTGGCATAAAGGTCAACCTGTGGCAGGTCGGGGAAGGGCGGGAAGGTGTGGGGGATCATCGACATCTGTATTTCCCGTGCAATACGCAACTCACTCTCAATCTTCTCTTTGGCCGCGGTGGTCTCTTTCAGGTTTTCCATGTAGGTGGCCAGGTCTGCCTGCATTTGGGAGAATGCATCATGCAGCTCCTTCATCTCATCCTTGCTTTTAATTGTTGGCAGTTTGGTTTCAAAATTGCCATCAGCGATGCGGCGGGCTGACCGGGCAAAATGTGTCAGCGGGGCAGCAATGCGGTTTACCCCGTCAACCGTAAATAGCGACAACAGCACCAGGCCTGCCAGTGTAAGGAAGATCAGCAATGTGGTGATGCGATTCAGGGAGGCAAACATCTCCTCGTCCGGGAATACCACCCCAAGCGACCATTTGCTGGAAGGCAGCGGGGTGTGGTATATCCATTGTTTGCCGTTGTGTTGCAGGGCATGCTCCCGGAAGCGGCTCTCCCCCGCCAGCATGTCCCTGCCGATCTGCCTGAGCTCCGGCAATCCCTCTTCTTCGGCAATGGAGAACAGGCTCTCGTTCATGATGTTTTCCGGGTTTGGGTGGGTCACAGCTACGCCATTGCGCGACAGCAAAAACGCATATCCGGTTTCGAAAATCTGAATGTCCGACACTATTTCGCGCAACCACTCCAGCGACAGGTCAACCGTGGCAATGCCGCTGAACTTCCGTTCGCCGTCAATACGGGTATAGAACGGCACAGAGTAAGTTGACATCAGCATCTCGCCACCGCCTTCATCATAATAGGGCTCTGTCCAGTAGGGCTGATCCAGCACTTTGGGGATCTGGTACCAGTCCATAAAGAAATACTCATAGTGTTCACCACCGAGTGTCATGGTGTGAATGCTATTCCCGTCGCGATACGCAAAAGGCGAGAAATAGCGTCCTTTTTCCCGGAAGAAATGCGGTTCAAAGGCAATAGCCGCTCCATAAACATTATCGTTTTTTAGCAGGATCGTCTCAACAACCTGAAAGAGGGTGTCTTCATGCACAGGATCAATCTCCATCAGGCCGGCAATAACTTCCGGAATTTTCTCCAGTTGCTGCATTTCATTCTCAATCTCACCAACGGTATTTTCTGCTAACAACACGGCATTTTCCCTGGCAGATTCCTGGATGGTTGTCCGGGCAAAATAGTAAAACAGGGACAGGATGACGATAAAAAGCAGCAGGGTAAATATCAATACCCGCCGTATAATGCGAAAGGAGAGGCTGTTTTTTTTGATCATAAATATCTGATCCGTTTTATTGAATGCCCGGCAACACCGGCATAAAAAAGTTATTGTAGTCACAGGCTTTGCGCTCCAACATGCCTCGCTCCTGCAGGATGTTGACGGCCATCCTGAAATCGTCGGGGTGCAGCTCTCCGGGAACAACATCTTTGTCGCCGGGTTGTTGCATTTCCAGCACTTTGTCGAGCATCCATCGCTGATGTGCCTCATTGGCAGGGATATGCGCCTCGCGCATCTTCTCAACCACCAGCTCTACCGTGTAATCCCTGTTTTCGGCAGCGTATTGCCAACCTTGCAGGGTCGCTTCTGTAAATGCCTGTAAGTCTTCCTGCCGTTCTTCCCGGGTTGTTTTCAGGGTGTAAAGGCCATCTTCGGGGACATCAAAGCCATAATCCGACAGGAAAAATGTGTTGAGCTCATCCCGTTCCAGTCCGCTCAGGTAGATTTGGTTGTATTCATTGTACCACATCATGGTCATCAGGTCAACGCCATCTTCCAGAAAAAGGTTAACGGTCGACAGGATGGGCACCCACTCCACCTCCAGGTCGTGATCCATGATCATGGCCATGGGAGCCTCCCGGAATCCGCCACGCCAAACACCAATGCGTTTCCCGTCAAAATCGTCCAGCGTATTGATGTTGCTGCTTTTCTTGCTCACGAACAAGATGGCTGAGTGTTGTGAAAACTGGGCAATGTTGACCATGTTAACCCCCCGGTCGCGGCCTGTGATGGCAGTAATGAGGAACTGTGAGATCACATCTGCTGTGCCTTGTTCCAGGTAGTCGATAACATTTATATTGGCCGTCGGATGAATGATTTCGACATCCAGACCGGCCTCTTCATAGAATCCCTGATCACTGGCTACATAGAACCCGGCAAACTGCGCCTGTGGAAGCCAGTGTGGGGCAAAACGCAAGGGCTGGTTTTCTGCGAAAACCAGGGATACTGTGCCTAACAGGATAAAGATGGTCAGATAAGCTCGTCGCATACAGGTCTATTCTATTTAACCTCCAAATATACTAAAGTTAAACAGTTTTTTTAAGACATTTCAAAAAGGAATCATTGATTTGTCTTTTCACCGTTTCTGCAAACTATAAAAAGATAATCATTCCTATGATGATGAGCAATAAGAGGAGGTAATAGATCCAGTAATTTTTGGGCCGGGCCGGATTTTTGCCAAACAGGCGGATCACGACCTCATACATTTTGACGCGGTGGCGGGACACAAAGGCATAAAAATGGTCGGCCAGGAAGCGGAACGGCCTGATGTTTCTGTATAGCGGCATAACCCAACGCCATTTGGGGCTATACCGGTTAAGTGCATGAAAAACCGCTGCCGGTCCGGTGTAGATCCGCCCATCGGTGTCGATCAGGCGTATGGCTTGCTTAAACAACCGGTAGTCAATATCCGGAAATTCTTTGTGAATCTGTTGAAAAGGCTGGTAATTCACCCGTTCGCCGGTCATCTTTTTCCATTTGATTACCCAGTAGTGGCAGAAACCGCAGTTTCCGTCCCATGCCATGAGAGGCTTATCTTTCGGTGGGTACTCGGTGCTGTGAAGTTTGGTAAACATGCCTCCGGTATCGTTAAATTTTTATTTAAAACACCCGGGGCCATTGTTTTGTTTAGTGTTGACTGTTCCCTTCGAGCTTTGCGGTTTTTCTAACCTATACCTTCTTTTATCTGTTTGTAATTTTCCTAAACATCTAAATGTCAAAAGATTTAAAGGTCTAAAAACGTTTCTCGCAGAGGCGCACAGAGGGTTTTCACAGAATCACGCAGAGGGTTAAAGGTGTTTTTCCTGACGTTTTTTGCGTTTTTGTCGGGGTTGAATGTGAATACGAATTTCTACCCTCAAGCCTCTTCCTTTACGCAGCCCAGGTGCTGCGTCTTCTTTTTTGTGAATGGTACGTCGGCCGAGGTCACGCAGCCCAAGTGCTGCGTCTAC
>JAWLDT010000033.1:11209-18720 GCA_041686485.1 Bacteroidales bacterium
GTGCTGCGTCTTCTTTTTTGTGAATGGTACGTCGGCCGAGGTCACGCAGCCCAAGTGCTGCGTCTACCACTGGCCTTTTTTTATAAATGGCAGGCCGTCCAAGTCCGGCCTGCAACTGTATTGAACCCCTGTCGGGGTTCTCGTTATGTGGTGTGTTACCCATCCCCGAATTGCATTCGGGGTTATTCACATTTAATCCCTGTCGGGATTAGACGGTGGGTTGATGTTTGTCTTGTGATTTTGCTCCTTTTTTTTAGGCAGCCGTCCCGTCTTAACCAGAGCCTATGTTGGGCTATATTCAGTAAAATTTTGAAGGAGCCGCTGATATTCAATGATGTACTTGTGTTTCGACCACGCGGAAACCCCGTTAGGGGTTTAACATGAATAGCCCTGCTTCCACCTTTGAACTTTTAGACCTTTCTTCCTTAGAGCCAAAAACATTTCCGGTCCTATCCGGTGACTAACTCAGCAAGTGAGCCTGTTGTGCCTTTCTGTTGGATGATCCGCCGGTTCTCATCTCTTTTTTGCCTGTTCGTACTTTTACATATTCACCGAGCAGGTAGATGATCCGTTCGGCCTTATGGGTAGTCTGCAGGACGGCGTTCAGGGTGGTGTCTTCCTCTTCGCGGTTCATGTCACTGTACTTGTCGCGCAACTGGTTATACCGCTCCTGGTGTTGAGATACAATCCCTTCAAATAGCTGATAGTCCAGCTCGTCTCCGGATGATATGGTCCAGGATGCGGTTTCCAGGTTGATCTTGAGGCTTTCATGCAGGCGCTGCTGAAACTCAGCGGCCTGCTCCGACAGGGTGATGGTCAGACCCAGGGGTAGCTGTAAAAAGGAGAATAATGTTTCTTCAACCGAAGCCGCAATGTTCAGCCGGGTTGAGCAATTGCGGTAGGTTTTCATGTTTTGGTCACTGAGCGGTTCAGATGCCACCTCGTCCAGACCATCTTTCAGTTTGGCATAGGTGTACAGAAACTGGTTGTGCTGATGCTCAACACCAGCTTGTGACAAAGGCCGGGCATTGCCGTTCTCATCTTCCTGATAGAACCTGGCAAGCAATTCCCACAGGCGTGGTTCATATTCGGTAAAAGCCTGCAGGCGGCGCTTTGGACTGGTATGAATAGCACCAAACTGTAAGGGATTTTCATAACCTTTCCATAAAATAAAGAAACGAAACCCGAAGAGCACAATGATAAAGATTATGGTCAGATAGAAGATCAGCTCCAGGCTTATGTTCAGTGGCATATATGCCAGTGTAGCTGTGTACAGTATACCCCCCAGTATGGATATTTCAGCAAAACTGTCGTGCTTCAGAATGGCGATGTTGAAGTCTGCCCGAACGATATCGCGAAGCAGGACCCCGCCTGAGGCTGTCATGACACCCATGGCAGGTCCCCAGAGCCACAAAGGGGTCGACTGCATCTCGATGGCCATGCTTACACCAATGATGGTAAAAGCTGCTACCGCCCACGCATCCAGCAGTTTATAGATTTGGCCAAACATGCCACCCAGCTTTTTGTCGGTGTAGAGATCAATTTTTTGGGTTACGTTCCCTGAGCGTGCCTGCAGATAGTCATAGAGCCGGAACGCCATGAAAGAGATGAGTACGATAGCAATGGCGAACAGCATATAGCCGGGATTGTCAAGTACAAACACCTGCTCGGCTCCAAGCACCAGGTCACGGAGGACACCCCCGCCTATGGCAGGGAGTGTAGCCAGGATAAGGGCGCCAAACAGGTTGTAACGCTCCTTTCGGGCCAGCATAACCCCTGATATACAGAAAGCAATAATCCCCAGGTAGTTGAGCAGGATAAACCAAAACTGACTGGTGGTGATGGACAGGTAAACCGGCAATATGTAGTTGATGTGCAACGAACGAATGTACCCGCTATCACGCATTTCCAACAGGATTCTATCAAAGCGGTCAACTTCTTCCGGGGTGACGGTTTTCTTGCTGTACATGATATGCACCGGTATATCTCCCATGTCTACACGGCTTTTCTTAACTTCATTCGCATAATCTGTTTGAGCCAGTATGCGATCCATGATGATGGGATTGGAAATATAAAGGTCTGCCTCGCGTTGTATCACAAGGTCGAGGTTTTCGCTGTAGCCGGATGAAGGTACCAGGGTCAGGTTAGGGGGTGGGTCTTCCAGGAAGGTAATTAACGTTTCTGAGCCATAGGCATAATCTTCATTAATAGCCATTTGTAGCGGCACTTCTTTCAGTACCTCCCGGAAGGCTTGTTCCGAGCTAATGGTGTCCAGGGCATCAATATTCCGGTGGTAATAGATGGCGTTTCTTTCGGTGCGGTAGGGTACAGACAGATGGACAAAGTCTTCACGGCCTTTCTCGTAATAGGAGCCGGCAACAAAGTCTATTGTGCCATCCCGCAGTCCATCCATCATGTCTTTCCAGGACATTGGACGGTAGTCTACCCGGTAGTTTGCTTGCTGAAACACTTCCCGCGCTACCTGTATATCCAGCCCGGTAACGGTGACAATATCACCACGCTGTTCTTCCATCTGGTAAGGGGCCCGCGGAAACCAGCCGCTCTTGAGCTCACGGGAAATGGTTTGGCTTTGCAGCCTGACTGTTGAAAGTAATACCAACACCAAAATTGCCAGGGCAAGGTGCCTGAAAAGCCACTGTGGTCCGCGTGCCGGATGCGAATTATACGTGCTTTTTGTCATAAAAATGCCTTATTACGAACAATAAGGGCCGTTAATGTGCATGTATCGAAAAAACCATTACAAAAATACACATTAATTGCAATGGACAAAGGCATTCAGCGCCGGGTCGCCGAGCATAGTCGCAACGGCATTGTATCTTCCGCCAATGGCCAGTTTGATGATGTTTCCCGGATCGAAATATATAGGGTTGGGGCAAAAAAGACTATCCCCGGTGTGCTCGATCCCCTGGTCAACCGGCAGGCTGGCCGGCACCGGTGGGTGGTCAAAGCCCGGCAATGCCTTAATTTCTTCGGATATCACCCGCTTTGCCGGCTGGTTTTGCGTATGTTCGTAAATGATGCTCCCGTCGACGGACAGCACCAGCGAAGCCGTGGCATTTTCCATCTGTTCCCGGTCTTCCCGGTCGGGCAAAGGACAGAACATCCCCGCGTAAATGACAGCGATGAACACACCAAAAGCCCCTGCCGCCAGCAGCAGGGGAAACAAAATCAGGCTCCGGGTTTTTCTACGCATACACCAATCGTTCTTTTTCAGAACGAGCTCCGCAGGCGATTATTGGATGCCGGGGTGTTTTGGTCAGGCCCCCAGGCTCTTCATGACCTCATACACCAGTATGGCCGGCCAGACGATAGATTTAAGCACCCCCAGTACACCTGTCCAGATGCTGGTGGCCGCAGAAATATAATACACAAGGGCTCCGATAAAGCCCAGTCCGTAAACGGCACTTGCCGATCCGCTTCCGTGTTTGTCGTGATTCATGATGGAATGTTTTTGTGGATGAATGACTGTTGTGTCTGCAAATTAGGTGAATGTTCCGTGTAGATTGACCGGGGCGGTAGTTCGTCCATGCCCCCGAAGCCCTCAAACATGATTTCAAAACCGGCATTCTGCAATGCGACCTGGTAGTTCCTCACCACCTGGAGTACCGACAGATTCTCCGGAGCCACATACAGAATCTTTGTGGCTTCCCCTTCGGCGGTAATGGTTTGAAGTTCTCCGTCTTCCACGCCTGAAGGGAGCACCATGCGGTCATAATCAAAATACTCATAACCGGCAATGTATGACCCCTCATAACGGGAGATCATCGGGTGGCCCTCACTGCCTTCCACATCTTCCTGGGTGCATAAAGTAGTAAATCCCAGGGCGAGGAAAATCATTGGCAAAAAGCTGAAAATCATTTTTTAGTCATGGCTTGTTTTGTTTTGTTTTATGGTTGATATATAATGGGTTACGCGTTGGATGAAAGAATTACCAGGCTGGCTGGATCAAGGCGTGATCGGGATTATACCGCCAGGAATTATCAAAGAAGCCGGCATGGATCAGGGCGGCAAACCCTGTTTCCAAAATACGGTCATCAAATAACAGGTAGTCCGGGAGACCGTCGGCCGAGGATATCATGGCCGGTTTCATGGAAAGGGCCTGCGACGACAGGGTAGCTCCGCTGTTCACCTGGACCAGCCGGTCGGGGTTGCGTGGATTGGGATGGATAAATTTCACGGCAAGGTCTTCCGTATAGACATGCCTGTGAAGGCCTTCCTCCGTGGTGTCTCCCTGGTGCAGTGCTCCCAGAACGATACTGTCGGGGTACACCGTGATTGGTAATTCCGTATTAATTTGTTCGTAGTACGCATTGGAAGCCGGACTCCCAAGCAGGATGAGGTTGTAGTTTTCTTCCATGCTTTCATCCACCATGGTATCCGGCACGATAATAGTGCGTCCGTTGCCTCTGTAATACCAGCTTTGTGCCAGCTGCCGTGCCTGACCGTAAGTTTGTCTTTCCCAATCATTTCCGGCAAGGGTAGCAAACACCAGGGCAAAAGGTTCGTAGAACACCTGCTTGATGGTACCGGCCTGATCCGGCGATTTAACGAACTTCGGTTTGCGCTCGCCTTGAACGATCCCCGGGTCTTCAAGATCGAAGATCACGTGTTCCCTGTCATGCAGTGGCATCTCATTGCCGTTCACTATTAAACGGGTATGTTCAGCGTCAAAAGGTGCCTTGTCGATGTGGATCTTCAGGCGCCGGACATTGAAGGTTTTAACGTGTACTGTCTGACCGTCGTCATGGGCTTCCACGTCGGCGCTTACACGGCTATCTTCCACAAAATTTTTCCTTTGCAACACGGAGATCCAGTAAGCCTGGTGACTCTCGGCCAGGGAGGCCGTTCTGAAACGTATTTGATCTACCGCCCTGTCTTTTCGCTTGTCGCGGAAGAAATCCATCAGGTCTGCATGATTCACGCAATCTGTACCTTCGGTATCATCAAAGCGCCACCAGTGATCTTTACCGGGAACCTCGTTGTAGGTGACGTCGTAACCCAATTGCGACAGGCGCTGGTAGAACATCCGCGGATGGTCAGGAGGTACACTCATGTCATCACCGCCATGCAGGATATATACCGGGGTATTGTTGAGGTTCTCCACCAGTGAGAGGGCGCGGGTGGGTTGCAGTACGGCGTAAAGCAATTGCAGGTTTGTCGGATTACCCGCCAGGTGGTCCATCCGGGAAACGAAGGGGGTGTAAATATCGAAGGATGTCCATCCGGCGCTCGGCCCCACCGCAGCAAACAGGTGGGGGTGGGAGGTAGAGAGCACCCAGCTCCCATGTCCTCCCATGGAATGACCGCTCAGGCAGATTCGGTCCGGATCCAGCCCAAACTTTCCAATGGCATGCTCCAGGGCGTTCAGCGCATTAACCTTGCCTTGCTTTTCCCAGTCGAATCCAAAACGCCTGCGGTTGGTGGGGGCGATCACCCAGGTCCAGTCTTTCTGGGTGTAACCGTTGGATCCGGTGGCGTCCACCCCGGCCCCGTGGAGGGTAAAAATGGCCGGATAGGCCTTGTCCGGATCCATGTTTGCCGGCGGAAACGCACTGTAAAACTGAACCGAGTTGTCTGAATCCAAAAATGTCACATTGAAAGGCTCGCCCTGCTCTTTGATTTGTAGTTGGCTATGGAACAGGTATTCGTCGCCGCCTTCGCGTACCACAATCTTTAGGGGCAGGCTCTCCCTGTCGCTCCATTCATCCCACTGCAGGAAGTGCATGTCCAGGTTGTGGGCTGTTTGTTGGTAAGCCATGGGTCCCAGGGGCGGAAGCTGTTTTGTCGATATCGAATGGCTGTTGCCTGCCGGATCTGTGTAAACAATCTCTACTTCCACATCTTTTTTCCAATGGGTAGTATGGTTGACCATGGGAATTCCCAGGTGCATGTTTTTATAGACTTTTCCGCGCACCAGGTGTGGATCGGTGATGTCGTCCGTCACTGCCTGTATATCATTATTTACGGGGATAAAGGTAAAAGAGGCTTCAGAGGAAGGACTGCCACTCATTCTCAGGAGCAGCTCGTTGGTACCTGCTTCCAGCACTACCGGCACCTTCAGATAACCTGTGGTGTAAAAATCACCTGCATATTCACGATCGTTAAGCCGGAATCCACTTACACCTTGTGCCAGCACCAGGCCGCGCGTCCGCTCTTCCACTTCCACGGTTGTCCATGCATAATTGACTCCCCGGGTAAACGTTCGTCCTTTGTAATTTTTCCAGTCATCCCAGGAAGGCTCTGATTCCGGGTGTTCAATGCGGATGGTTCCAGCCTCTTCCATGGTATCCGGTTTCCAGCTTACCTTGCCCTGTGCCCCAAAAAAGGAGTGGTGCGTCATGCCAGCTTCCGGTGTGATCCCGGAGAACCCGCCGTGCTCTTGTAAAGGATCGGTGGCGGATTCCCGGGCGCCGGAAGGGAACAGACCGATCGTGAGCCATGTATCAGGCCGGATGGTATCAGCGATGGAACGCGGGACGGTAGTTTCCTCCGTGGACAGGATGACCTTTTCAGCAACTGGCGTGGTAAATCCGTCTTCAGTCCTTGCGGCTGCATCTGATAATGTTGAAAATAGGGTAAAAGTGCCTAATAGTAATAAAAAAAGAGAGGCAAAAGGGGTTGTGGTCAACATGTAGAAATTCTTTGGTTAATGATAGCGGTTTGCGTAAGTAACATATTGTGTTTATAAAAATAGGTTTTTTTCAATAAATGTATTATCTTTAAGGTGAAAAGTTAAACCATTAAACACATTATAGTATGAAATTTTTTAAAACATTATTTGGATTGTCAGCGGCTGCAGGACTTGGCGCATTAGCGGGTGTTTTATTTGCACCAAAAAAAGGGTCTGAAACACGGAAAGACCTCGCCAAAAAGCAAAAAGAATATGAAAAAACCCTGAAAAAGGAGTACAATGAGTCCATTGATCAGGTGACCGATGAAATCAAGAAAGCCGACAAGAAAGTTTCAGAGGCTGCCAATGCCATGAAGGATCAGATCAAGGATAAGAAAGTCTGATAAAGGCATTTGCCTCTTTAGGTATTATTTTTTAACCCAATATTTAGGGGCTGCAGGAAACACTGTGGCCCCTTTATTGTTCCAGTACAATTGATCAAATAACGGTTTACGGCTTCTGGGCATGGACTCCGGGAGGTGAAAGATCCGGTATGCCTGTAAACAAATCGCTTGCCTTTGCTGCCTGATGCAGCCAGGTAAAAAACCTGTTCCTTGTCAAACTTTTACGGAGAGTGATTGTTGAAAAACATAGAAAAACAATTAAACAGATACGTTTCTAACAATAAGACTTCTACGCAGACATCTTTTGTATGTTTATATTTTTTTTGTTATTGAATTAGCGTATTTTGAAGGGGTTTTTGGTTATGGTTAGATGAAACGCCCATGTCGAAGATCCCGGTTATTCGGGATCAAGTATTTTGACAAACAGGGAGATGATTATATAAGCTGGAAGCTGGAAGGAAGAAGTGAAAAGTGAA
>JAWLDT010000033.1:18820-26394 GCA_041686485.1 Bacteroidales bacterium
GTTCACTGTTCACTGATACAAAAATGCTACAACTATGAAAAACTATCTTATCGTAGGAGCATCATCCGGGATCGGCAAGGAATTGGCCTCCATTCTGAACCGCGATGGACATCAGGTCCACGGAACTTACCGCAACAGCGAGGTTCAGACTAAAGAAGAGGGTATCGAATACCATTTTCTTGATGTGACGGCAGATCAACTTAAACTTGATTTTCTGCCTGAGAAGATCGATGGCGTTGCCTACTGTCCCGGAACAATTAATCTTCGGCCTTTTGCAAGGATAAAGCCTGAACAGTTTCTAAATGATTTCAACATACAGGTAGTGGGTGCCGTGAAAGTGATCCAGGCATTGATGCCCAGACTCAAAAAGGCAGAAGCTGCCTCCATCGTGATGTTCTCCACCGTAGCGGTACAATCGGGTTTCAACTTCCATAGCCTTGTTTCTGCTTCAAAGGGGGCGGTGGAAGGCCTTGCGCGATCCCTGGCGGCGGAGTTTGCCCCAACTATACGGGTGAACTGTGTCGCGCCCTCTATCACCGATACACCTCTTGCCTCAGGGCTGTTGAATTCGGATGAAAAGCGGGAAGCCAATGCAAAGCGCCATCCCATGAAAAGAGTTGGCTCCGTGAGCGATATTGCAGAGATGGCGGCTTTTTTATTGTCGGATAAATCCGGATGGATCACCGGGCAGGTCATTGGTGTAGATGGTGGGATGTCCGTCATTAAAGGATAGCACCCATGGCTTTTTACCAACTGATTCAAAAGCAAGTCCTTCCGGCCACCGTTGATGAGGCGTGGTCGTTTATTGCCTCACCTGACAATCTGCAAAAGATCACGCCGAAGGAGATGGGCTTTGTGGTTACCTCCACTGAGCATACCCCGGAGATGTACCCCGGCATGATCATTAGCTATACCGTAAAACCCGTGTTGGGCATTCCGCTGCAGTGGGTCACGGAGATCACCCATGTGAAAGAAAAATCGTATTTTGTTGATGAACAGCGCGCGGGTCCTTATGCCATGTGGCATCATCAACACTGGATCGAAGCCGTTGATGACGGGGTGCTGATGACCGATATTGTTTCCTACAAGCCGCCAATGGGTTTCCTGGGCAGTATCGCCAATGCATTGTTCATCAAAAAGAAGCTAAATCAGATCTTTTCCTACCGGAACAAGGTGCTGAACGAGGTTTTTTCGAAGAGTGGCGGAAACGAAGAAGCGAGGAAGTGAGGAAGCGAAGACGCGAGGAAACGAGGAGGCGATGAAAACGAAGATGCGAAGACGCAAGGAAGCGAAGAAACGAGGAAGGGAGGGAATGATGGGACGACGGAATGATGGCTTACATTTGTAATGGATCTTCGTGGGGCTTTACCTTCGATGACCATGGCCATCAGTTGTTGGCAACAGAATAAATTATCGGGGAAGGATATCTATTTTAAAGGTTCATGCAGAAAAACACCATATTGTTTGCCGTTGGGTTTGTGCTGCTTTGGAACTCCGGCTTCATCGGAGCTGAATACGGCTTGCCCTATACGGGTCCGTTTACCCTGCTTTTCTGGCGTTACCTGGCACTTACGTTCGTGCTTTTTTTGTATTTGATTGCCCGCGGAAAATTTCGCTGGGTTGGCATTGCTGCTGCTTACCCGCATATGTTGGTTGGAGTTCTTGCGCACGGGGTTTGGCTGGGTTGCGTTTTGCTGGCCCTGAGCCACGGTGTGCCACCCGGGATTGTTGCATTGGTGGTGGCACTGCAGCCGCTGGCTACAGGCGCTTTGTCCGGTCTCGTTGTTGGTGAACCGACATCGTTGCAAAGATGGCTGGGACTCCTTGTTGGACTGGGTGGTGTATCCATCACCCTCCTGTATAGAATTGATTTCCAGGATGCCGGTTCAATTTTTGGCTACGTCATTCCCCTGGGTTCGGTTGCAGCCATCACAACAGCCAGTTTGATCCAACGAAAGATGGAGGTTACCAAGGCGGCTCACCGCTTACCCGTGAACCTTGCCCTTTTTTACCAAAGCATGGCAACCACCTTCGCTGCTGCTATACCTGCCATACTTGCAGAGGGTCTGGTGACCCGCTGGGAACCTGAGTTTATCTATACCATGGCCTGGCTGATATTGGCAGTATCCCTGGGCGCCTATGCCTTGATGTGGCGTTTACTTGAAAGGATAGATGCAACACGTGTGGCGAGCCTTTTTTATCTGGGTCCGCCTGTCACCATGCTGATGGCCTGGATGGCTTTTGGTGACCTGCTGCTGGCTACCGATGTCATTGGTTTGGTAGTCGTTTTCTTTGGTGTGCTTATAAGCGATCCTCCTGCCAGGAGAAGGACTGTTAAAGCGTAGCTTCTGTTGCCGGTAACAGAAAAAAACATGTATATTTGAGACATGCTTATTGAACAAACCACATGAAACGCCCATGACAAGGTTTTGACACACAGGGGTATGATTATATAGAAGCTCGAAGCTCGAAGCTGGAAGCTGGAAGCAGAGAAGAAGTTAGAAGTTGGAAGGTAGAGGTTAGATAGAGAAGTCTCAGAGGTGGAAGCTGGAAGGAAGAAGAAAAGTGAAAAATAAAAAGTGAAAAGTGAAAAGTGCAGGCCGGGCTTGGTCGCCCTGAAAGGGCAATTTAATTCAGCCCAGTGGCAACGCCCTGGGTCAACTTTCCAATGATTTTTATGAGAAATAAGGTTTCACCATATTGTACTCCCTAAATTTTTGTTTTATGAAATCAAGATCTATTCTCCGTCACCCGTCGCCCATCCTGATGTTTAGTACGCTTTTGGTTCTTTTTCTGGTTTTCTCCTGCCAGCCTTCAGGTCAACGTACGCAAGAGGTCGGCACCGATGCGTTCCCTTTGCATGAGATGGATATGGAAGAACTCCGGGAAGCCTACCAGACAGGGCGTTTTTCGGTTGAGGAGGTGGTCCGGCTCTACCTTGACCGTATAGAAGCCATCGACAGCAATGGTCCGGCCCTGAATTCAATGATCACGATCAATCCGGATGCTATTGAGATTGCCGGGTCGCTGGATCGAGAGCTTCAGGAAGGAACCTCGAGGGGGCCATTGCATGGCATTCCTGTGGTGTTGAAAGACAATATTGATACCCACGATAAGATGCCTACCACTGCCGGGTCACGGGCGCTGGCCAACTCTTATCCGTTGCAGGACAGCTTCGTGGCACAGAAGCTGCGCGAAGCCGGAGCGGTTATCCTGGGTAAGGCTAACCTGAGCGAATGGGCCAACTTCCGGGGGCAAATGTCCAGCAGTGGCTGGAGTGGTGTTGGCGGCCAGACAAAAAATCCGTATGTGTTAGACCGTAACCCTTGCGGATCAAGCTCGGGTTCCGCAGTAGCCGCCTCCGCGAACCTTGCCATGTTTGCCATCGGCACCGAAACCAATGGCTCCATCGTTTGTCCGTCGCAGGCTAACGGTGTTGTCGGTGTGAAACCCACCGTTGGACTGGTGAGTCGCAGCGGCATCATACCGATTTCCCATTCAATGGATATTGCCGGACCCATGGCACGTTCGGTGAAAGATGCCGCCACAGCCCTGGGTGCCCTTACCGGCGTTGACCCCGATGACGAGAAATCACTTCTGAGTGAAGGGAATTTTTATGAAGATTATACCCGGTTCCTGAAAGAAGATGGTCTCGACGGGAAGCGTATCGGTCGGTTTACGGCTCCCGAAGGACAAAATTTTAAGGTAGATACCCTGATGGATAACGCCGTGGCTTTTATGGAGTCACAGGGCGCTGTTATCGTGGATGTGCCACAAATTTCTGCCGCTAATACAGGCATGCATGCTTTCCAGGTGATGCTCTATGAATATAAGGATGGTCTGAACCGCTATTTCGCCTCCCTGGGTCCGGATGCACCCATTCAAAGCCTGGAAGAGCTGATCGCCTTCAACGAAGCTGACTCCATTACCCTGCGCCACTACAATCAGCGCTACCTGGAGCTGGCAAAGGAAAAGGATGATCTCGACGCGGAGGAGTACAGGGAAGCCCTGGCGGCCATGCACAAAGGCAGCCGGGAAGAAGGTATCGACAGCATTATGGATCTGCATGATCTGGATGCCATCATTGCCCCAACCGGCAGTCCGGCCTGGAAAACCGACCTGATCAATGGCGACAGCTTTCAGCTTGGCAGCTCCTCTCCTGCGGCACATGCCGGGTATCCCAACGTTACCCTTCCCATGGGGTATGTGAATGGATTGCCGGTCGGGATCTCCATCTTTGGCCGTGCATGGAGCGAGCCGGTGCTGCTTGAGATCGCCTATGCTTACGAACAGGGAACGGGCCACCGGCAAGCACCGAAGTTCCTGGAAGAGGATGTGTTTGAATAGGCACCGCTTTCAAACAATTATTCTTCAGTGGCATAGGCGCCGGATTCATCCCTGAAACACCGGACAGGGGAATCATTGATGAGATGGTTCTGGCTGAAGAGGAGGAATCCTATGCCATGGTGAAGCGCGCAGCCCGTGAAGAAGGGATCCTGGTCGGCATATCCTCAGGTGCTTCGCTGGCTGCCGTCCAAAAGAAACTTCAGAAGATCGGTTCTCCCGCCCGTATTCTCACCTTTGCCTATGACAGCGGGGAAAGGTATTTGTCTGTTAAACCCTTGTGGGGCGAGGCCGAATGATGTTCATGTAGCCTCCTGTCCTTTCGACGGGTTATTCAATGCCATCCAGCCACTCTTTCTGGTCCTGTGCCTGCTGTTCCTGGTCCTGCAGCTCCCTGAGCTGACCGGCTTTCTTGTCCAGCGCTGCCCGCATCATTTGTAGCTGATGCTGTAGGGTTTCCACCTCTCCGGAAAAGCGGTCGAGCACCTGTATGTCTTCGAGCTTGTGTTCCATCAGGCGTATTTCTTCCATGTCCTTCTCCATGGAGGTCTCCAGCTCTTCCATCTTAGTGCGCAGATCAGACAACTTGCTCTCCACTTTTAGCTCGTGAATGTCTTTTTTGGCGGCAATGTGCTCATTTATCCGGTTATTGAGGGTGTCGAAGGCAGATTGTAGTTTGGAATAAAGGCTTTCCCGTTCCTCCTTGCGCATGCGGCGGCCTTTGAAATCTTTTTGAACCCTGATCAGGAAGTGTTTGGTTTTCTTGAACTCCCTGGAGGTCCTGGCAAGCTTGGTGGCTTTATCAACCAATGGTTTCAGTTGCTCAACGGATTCGTCAGCAGCTTGTTCGAACGTTTCCTGTTCCTTGCTGCGTTTGGCTTTGAGGCTGTCAAACAGCAACTGCAGTTCGGCATAAAGGTCTTCCCGCCGGCTTTTCTCGAGGGTAAGGTCGCGAAACGCCTGTTGTATGTCAAGCAGCAACTGCCAGTTCTCCTTAAAGAACTGGTTGTTCTCGATTTGTTCAGTGGCATGTTCCAGTTGTTGTTCAATAAAAGCGGCATTCGCATCCGACTCTTCACGAAAAGCCTGCTGGCGCTCCTCTTTTCGGATCTTTGCGATGGCAAACCCTTCATCCAGCAATTCAAAAAGTTGCTTCCGGTGGGCAGGGATCAGGTCTTCCTGCCGCACGCTGTCAGCTATTTCTTTGAGCCCTGACCAGAGGGTGTCAAGATCTGCCTTCTCTGCCGCGTCAACCAATCGGGCTACTTCTTTATGAAGCTCTTCAAACCTGGTTTCCGATGTGGCTATCTTTTTTGCTTTTGCTTCTTCCCGGCGTTTTTTCACGATGTCGAATAGTTCCTGAAGCCCCGCATAGAGGGTTTCTCTCTGGTGGGAACGCATCCGCCGGCCCCGGAAATCATCCTGAAGTGCCAGCAGCTTTTCCCATGCTTCTTCAAGGTCATCCGGGTTATCCTGTACAAAGTCAATGCATTCGTATAGCCTTCCTTTTAAATAGCCATGATTGTCATCCGCCTCCTGTTCAAATTGTTGCTGCTCCTTTTCCTGCAACTCCCTGATGCGATCAAAGAGTTGCTGGACTTTCTGCTTCAGGTCTGATTTATCGGATGCTTCCAGATCAGCTGCGTTGAGATCACGCTGGAGGTCAATCAGCTCATTTTTCTTGTCTTTGACATTCTGATCATTCAGTTCCGATGCGATGTTGTCTACTGTCGTATGAAATGCGTTGGCTGACATGGTCAAAATCGTTTAGCGCTTACAAGTGTTTTTATCGTGTAATTCTCAAGGCCCTCCCGGAGAAACCCGTCACCGGCTCCTTTATGCACTACCGCCGAAATCTTTAATCTTAACTTCTTCATCGGCATTGTAGTATGATCCTGAGAAATGCATCTTCGATTATCATTGATCAGATTGCCTGTAGCGGCAAATGATTATATTGTGCTTTATCAGACAATCAAATGTATGAATAATCTTTTGGTTTATTTTAAGACGCGAACCGGTTAGTCATCCTGTGCTGCGAATGTGCCGATTCAGCTTGTTGAACAGGATGGCTTACCCCCCGCTGCTTTTTCTGTTGATGACCTTTTCCTGTCTTATGCTATTTTTTATTAGGGGATTTACAAAAAACCCGAAAACAACGTCATATTTTGACGTATCGGTGGCTTATACAGGCTGCTCGCAACATGTAAAAGGGAATAAATCCCGGTTTAATGGTAAATTTTTTTGTAAAAATCAGTATGTTTGAGGTTGCAGAAAGCCCGGGTTTGCGCTGATTGATACTGAATGAGGAAGCCGGAAAGTTGTTTGAGTTATTTCTCCGGAAAAAGGCAACGCAAAAAAGTACAACGAATAATGATAGTTTATGTATATCTCACGACCGTTTAGGTTAATATAATGCGCTCGCAGAAAAATTTGGATGGTTTTCTTATGCTTTACTATAAAAAATTGCTACATTGAAGGTGTTAGTGTAATACCTTCTTTTATGCTGAATCATTAAAAAATGGATAAATTCTGTAACAAATACCGTATTCCATCCGCCCGGCTGCCAGGTTGGAATTATGCCTGGTGTGCACGGTATTTCGTGACAATCTGCACTGCGAACAGAGAATGGTTTTTCGGAAATGTCGTCAACGGCAGAATGGAATTGTCGAAAATTGGTAGAATTGTAGAATCTGAATGGGTAAAAACCTTTACAATGCGTCCCGACATGCAATTGGAAATGGGGGAATATGTCACCATGCCAAACCATTTTCATGCAATAATCATTATCGGTCAAAATACATACAATACCCCGGATTGCGAAATGGGTGGTGTTGGGAATGCGGGTAATGCCGACCATGTCGTCATCGATGGTAATAACGGTAATCGTAGGCATGGTTGCAATATCATTCATGGTGTTAATGTTAGAAATGTGGGTAATGTCGGTAATTGTTACGGCGGCGTGGATGGCGGGAATGGTGGTCATCCCGGCCATTGCGGTCATAACGGCAATGGTTGTTTTGTTGGTCGACGTTGTGGTGGTAGAGACGCAATGCATTGCGTCTCTACAAAAACCACCAACGCGTCGACCAACCCGTCGACCAACGCGTCCACCAACGCGTCGACCAACGCGTCGACCAACCCGTCGACCAACGCGTCGACCAACGCGTCGACCAACCCGTCCACCAACCCGTCCACCAACGCGTCCACCAACCGAAACGCCAATATTTCCA
>JAWLDT010000034.1:0-26113 GCA_041686485.1 Bacteroidales bacterium
TTCGCGTGAGGGTACAACGACATAACGGTCCATGTAGATAGCAGCACCCCGTGCATTACCGCCTGAACCGATCTCATCAGGCAGATCTTCACCTGTTTTATTCATTAAATTGGTAATATCGAGCGGATCTGCCGGTGGCAAAAGCTCATCAACCGTTGTGTATCTTGTTACGAAAAAGTCAAAACTTCCTTCAGATGGGAAACTTTCTCCAGCTGCTTCAAATGTACCAAGATAGCGACCCATGAAGTATGCCTCTCCCTCAGGAGACAGGTCCATGTCACCAAAATATTCATTGCCCGTTCCACCAAAAGCACCGGCATCCTTAAATGTACCATCAACAGGATCTATCAATGCATAAAAGATATCTGTGGACCCGTCATTGGAGGTAACAGTAATGTCATCGTTCAGCACCATTGTACCTATATGTTCTCCCGCGACATAAACGCCTTCATCACCAATACGAACGGTTTTGGCACTTGTATTTTCATCATCATCACCGAAGAATTCAGCCCAGCTAATATTTGTATCATCATCGATCTGAAGAACAAATGCCGAACTTTTGCTGGTATTTACCGGCTCCCAAATGTTGTCATCGTCCCAGGTAAGCGTGGTATTGCTTTCGCCAACCACATACAGGTTATTGTTTGCACAAAAACGCATATCCCACAGATTGGCATCATTGGTATCATCGGTATATAATTGATGATCCCAAACATAAGTACCATCAGCTTCCAGCTCGATAATTGCAATGCCACCTCCTTCATTGGCATAGTTAACATCATTAACGGTGATCTCTTCATTATAACGAATAGCAAACAAAACATGGCCATCGGGGGTCACCGTGACGGCTTCTCCGCGGTCATCACCTTCATGAGTGGTATTCCAATGCCACTGGTAAGCACCTAAAGCGTCAAACTTTACAAGAATGCCATGGTAATTAGATCCTCCACTACCTTCCGGGTCCACCAACGTACCATCAATCTCAATATCGTCCCGAAAATTGGTAGTTACGTAAACAGCACCATCTTCATCAACAGCCAGGTTATTGGCACTTCCAATAGGAATCAGACCGGCTACATGGCTGGATTCCATCTTTTTAATCCAATCCAGGACACCATCATCCGTGTATTTGGCCACAAACATGGCTCTTGTTTCGGCGTTCATGGTTGTTTCCGTAAAATCTGTAGATGAAAATGTGGCTTCTCCACGGAAATCACCATACAGATAAACATGTCCATCATGATAAGCTGTTTTAAAACCCATGGATCCTGTCATTCCGTCAGCTTCACCGGTAACGGACCATTGCAAGTCCATCTCAGGGTCTACTTTGGCCAGGAACATCGTGTTTTTATCACTCTCAGGATCAAATGTTTCTCCCAGAAGAGTCATTTCGTCACGAAAGTTGCCGGTTATGTATGCATTACCTGCATCATCAACCGTAACGCCCTCCCCAAAGTCGGGCATTCCGCCACCAGCAGTGGTCGCCCAGTCTATTGTCAGTTGCTGGGGGAATAGATTGATGCTAACAAACATCAATGCAATAGTAAAAATAAATGTTTTTCTCATAGTCAATTTGTTTTGGTTAATAAAAAATGTTTTTTTGTAAAACAACTAAAAAATGATCATATTTATTAGTGATGAAATAAATATCAATCGAGCCCATGTAGCGGGTTCAGTCCAATAAATGTCCAGCGATTTCGATGACCAATTTACACAATCCTGCTAATTTTCGCAACTTTTATAATAAAAATTTTTAAAAACTTATTCACATCATTGTTAAGAATCGTTTTGGAAAAGTTGGAAGCTCAAAGGAAGAAGTGATAAGCGAACAGATGCAGAAAACCAGGCATAATGCAAAATCATTTACATTTGCTTCTCGTCCAAAAAAATAATTGCCAGGATGCCAGAAAACCCCGAAATACCACCAGGTTTTAAAGAAAAGATCGTGTTCACGATCCAGATCCGCGAAAAGCTGGGAGCGATCCTTGTACCCTGCCTGGTGCATATGAATGATACTGATGAGCTGGGCTATTTCTACCAGCGATTGTACCTGCATACCATCCCAAAACATCTGCATGCACTCAGCGAGGAAGAGATGCAGGTGTTCCACCTACTCGAAGAATGTAGCGACACCCATCTCTGCAGGAAATTTTCAAACCAAACCCGTAACCATGCCGATTTTTTTGCTGACATCGACGAGGTACGATTAAAATCGCTGGTGATACCTTATGTGCAGAGCCGTATTCATAAAAGCCTTGAAATCCTTGGGAAGGCAAAAATACCACTGTATTATAAAGGTGGCAAAACGTCAGACATACGCTCCGAGCCGGTTGCCATCATGCAAAACCACGCAAAAGTACTGTTTCTTTTTGAGAAAGATGACCATGGCAGCCGCTACCGGATGCGTATCCGCTATGTTGCAGAGGCGGACGCTACACAGTGGGAAGAGATCAGTCTGAAAAGATCCCCCGCGCTGGTGCTTGTGAATAAACCGGGATGGGTACTGGCCGGCAACAGGGTTTACCGCCTGGAAGATGGTGTAGACGGCGTAAAAGCACGACCTTTTTTTAAGAAAGACTTTATCAGCATTCCTGCCACTTCTGAAGAGTATTATTTCAGAAGCTTTATAGCCAAAGCGATTAAAAACCATGAGGTGCGATTAAACGGCATCGGGATCACAGAACACAAACCCGGATGCCTGCCGGTGCTGAAACTGGAAAATGACTGGACCGGCAAACCCGCCCTGTTATTGGAATTCCATTATGACAACAAACAATGTACGCAGCCTGACAAGGGATCATGCTGGGTAGATGTTGAAGCGCACGCAAACAGTTACAGCTTTACAAAGACATGTCGGGATAAAACCGCCGAGATCGCTTTTGTAGATTTGCTGCTTTCATGGGGGCTGAAAAGCCGCGACAATATCGTATTCAAACCAAATAGCAGCTTCCAAAAAAGCAGAGGCTCAGAAGCCTTAAACCAGCCCAAAGTTTTGGATGCTTCAGACGAAACCGGGGCAACCGGGAAAGATGCAGTCCCGACACCCACCGACGAAACCGGAGATAACCCCTTGCTGTTCAGCACAATTGAATGGTTGGCAGCGTATGACAAACAGCTCAGCGATAAAGGTTTCTGTGTTCAACAAAACATACACAAACAACGGTATTTCATTGGGAGCCCCGACCTTGAGATGACTTTCTCCAGTAAGACCGACTGGTTTGATGTGTTTGCCTATGCGGTTTTTGGAAAGCACCGTATCCCCTTCTACAAGCTAAGAAACCATTTATTGAACGGCGAAAAGCAATTTGTCCTGCCAGATGGAGAAATAGCCATTTTGCCGGAAGAGTGGTTTGCAAAATATCATTCACTGCTTGTTTTTGGGAAGGCCGGCAAAGAGCATATCCGGTTACGCAAACATCATTTTACCATTGTGAATGAACTGATTCATAAAGATGATACTGAGAATGCTGCGTCCTTTCAGACCACTGACAATGACAATATAAAGCATCGTGCTGAAAAGCTTGAGCGCCTGCTCGAAAAAGACAGTATCCCGTTTCCGGACATACCGGCAGCGCTTAAAAATGTCCTGCGGACTTATCAGGCAGCGGGTTTTGCCTGGATGCACCTGCTCGGACAGCAGGGTCTTGGCGGCTGCCTGTCAGATGATATGGGGCTTGGAAAAACCCTGCAATGTCTGTCACTGTTATGGAAGCATAAGCTGGATCATGCACCGGAACCAGCAGCAGAAGAACCTGCCGGAAAAGAAAGCATTCAACTTGATCTTTTCAGCGATGTAGCCGGTGCAATAAAGCAAACCGGACGCACCTCACTGATCGTGATGCCCCTGTCGCTCATACACAACTGGGAAAACGAGATCAGAAGGTTCACACCAGAACTGACCCATACCCGGTATTATGGGAAGAACCGCGAAACCCGTCCGGAAGTCCTGATGAAATATGACATTGTGCTGACCACGTATGGCATGGTACGAAACGACCTGGACTTTTTTTGCCGTTTCCGGTTTTTTTATCTTATCCTTGACGAGAGTCAGATCATTAAGAACCCCGACGCAAAAGTTTCGCGGGCCGTACAGCGTCTTCAGGCCGACAACCGCCTGGTGCTCACCGGCACACCGATCGAAAACTCCCTCACCGACCTGTGGTCGCAGTTCAATTTTTTGAATCCCGGCCTGCTGGGCAGTCGCAAATTCTTTCAAAAAAGTTTTGCCTCACCCATAGAAAAAACCGGTAACGAGCAGAAACAGGAAGAACTCAAACGGCTCATTGAGCCCTACATACTGCGCCGCACAAAATCGCTGGTAGAAAAGGACCTGCCTGAACTCACCGAGCAGCTTCATTTCTGCGAAATGCACGACGCACAGAAAAAACGCTACGAATCCAAAAAGTCGGAGATCAGAAACCGCATCTTTGCAAAAGCCGGCGAAGAAGATAAGTCAGGGTTGCGCTTCGACATCCTCCGGGGATTAATGCAATTGCGGCTCATCGCCAACCATCCTGATCTAACCGGAAAAAGTGAAAATGCCCTTCCCCGTCAGCTCACTGATAATGATGACGACCTGCAACCCGGGGATAATGGATATGCCATATCCGGCAAATTCGATGAAGTAATCCGTATCATCCAAAATCTACGGGCTGAGGGGCATAAGCTGTTGATTTTTTCGCAGTTTGTAAAGCATTTAAAGCTATTTAGCCGTTATTTTGAGGCTCACCACTGGAAATATGCCTTTCTCACAGGAGCCCAAAGCACAAGCGAACGGCAACAACTGATTGAAGACTTCCGCCGGGACCCCGACAAGCTGCTTTTCCTGATATCGTTGAAAGCCGGTGGTGTGGGGCTCAACCTGACCGAAGCCGGCTATGTGCTACTGCTCGATCCCTGGTGGAACCCGGCTGTAGAGCAACAGGCCATTAGCCGCGCACACCGCATTGGCCAGAAAAAGCCGGTGATCGCTTATAAGTTTATCACCAGCGGAACAGTGGAAGAAAAGATCCATAAGCTGCAGCAGAAAAAATCACAACTGGCCGGCGACCTCATCAGCACCAATAACCCACTTAGTGTATTCTCAGAAGAAGAGATGCTGCAAGTACTGGAATAGAGGACTTCAATGCCCCGGGGCGTCTCCGTCCCTGACCGTGGTGTCGTGGCGGCATTGTTGATCAGCAGATGCAGCGGGCCATTCCATTTATCTGCAATTGCCTTTACTTCATGTTTTTGTGAAGATCTGCCGCCATATGGGAGATGTTTTCATTCCCGGTTTGCTTTATCAATTCCTTCCGGCAGGCTTCCAACGCCCCTTCATCGCGGCCGGCAAGTGTTACATGCTCCGCAACACCCCGCGCGATGGCTTTTCCTATGGCACCATAAGCGCCTGTGACAATGGCTCTGCGCATATTTGTCTGGTTTTGTTTTATACAAAAAAAGAATGGGGGACAAAACGAAAAAAGGACCATCCAATCAGGAACGAATAAGAGCTAAGTAGTTCGGGAAGGCTTCTATTCTGCAATACGGATCACTTTATGTCCTTCGTGCTCCCACCATCTGTCCTTAGAGCGGACGTGCAGTACATGGATACCATCCTGTAGTGGCTCATTTATACTGCCCTGCCACAGGGTATATGTATGTGCCGTACCTCCCATTTCAAGCCAGGGTGGGTCCTCACCGAGGTGCTCTGTAAGTAATGCATCGAACGCCGCCGCCTCCAGCCGCAGAGGGTCCCTCTCCGTTATCTTTTCCATGTTGATCCATTCTCCGGATTGGCCGATACGCATTTGCACACGGGCATCGGGCAGGGCATTGAAAATATTGGCTGTTACCGTCAAACTTTCTGTTTTCTCCATGTTGTTTTCTTCGCTAACATGGATATGCATCTGAAATTGCCGGGAACGACGCGATGACTGCCAGTGCATCTTTGCTCCTGCCCTGTTTACCTGAAGGATGCCATACCCCGTAGGCGTGCCGTCACTCATCATGGCATGCGGGATCCCATATTCGTCAGGCATGCCTTGCCACCATGCGCCGCATACAGCACCCACACTTACCATATGGTGGTAGCGCCCTGCGGGCAGACCATATTCTTCATCCAGATAGCGATGGTAATGCCGGTGCCAGTGGGCACCCAATGACAATGCGTTGGGATGTTCTGCCAAAAGAGCCATAAGCGTATCTCGCTGCTCCCTGTTCCACCCATTGTCGTCCCATGGAATATGCATCATCACGACAAGCACTTTATCGTTATCGATACGTGCCAGCTCGTTCTGCACGAATACCAGCTGGTCCTGGTCAAGCTCGGGGCGATAGTACCTGTTATCCCCATCAATAATAAACCGGTTATTATCGAGCACCAAAAAGTGGGCGGACCCATAGCTGAACGAGTAGTATGAAGGACCGTAATGGCTGTAATATGCTCCCCTTGCCCCTGCATTATCATCGGCCGAAAAATCCAGGTCGTGGTTCCCGATCAAATGCCTCCAGGGTATGCCTATGGTAGCTACGGTTTCGTTTACGAGGGGCAACAAGTCCAGATCATCAAACACCAGGTCGCCCAACGTTATCCCAAAGGCAGCATTTGTCCCGATAAGTTCTGCAACAGCATCGCGTGCCAGATAGCTTATTTCTTTCTTGTCACGCGGCTGGGTGTCAGCAAATACGATTGCTTCAAATTCATCAGGCTCCTCAGCCGGCAATAGCGGAAAATCAACTGAAGCAGGAAGTGAGGCTGTAGGTTTGAGACCATCATACTTTGACCCGGCTGCTCCCTGTGGATCATGAATATGATAAAATTGGGGGATCTGCAGGTCATTAACAGGCACTGACCAGTTTGCCGGCTTGATCAGAAACAGGATGGTATGGTCATCAACTGCGAGTGTATACCTTCCTTCTTCATCGGTCACTGCTATGTCACGGCCGTTGGAGACTGCCACTCCCTCCAGGGGCGTGTCAGTTTCAGGGTCAAACGCTTCGCTACCGTTCCGGTCGTGGAATACGATGCCGCTGACCGTTTCCTTAGTCTCATCAGCCATTGAGGTATTCCATGTGATAACAGAAAACAACAGAAACAGCAGCAAAAAAAGGGAAGCCGCCCTAATAATGGCTATGCGCTTCATTACAATTGACATACCGCTGGTCAATTTCTTTACAAATGGTTCTTGCATCATATAAGTACTTTGAGATACTGATTGATTTTCTGGATATACAACAATATTATGTTCGGGCTTGATGTGTATTTTACTTTGAGATACTGATTGATTTTCTGGATATACAACAGGTGCCGTCTTAGCAAAGAACTTATCTTCTCCTTGCTTAAAAGAGGCTTACAGGAGAATGCTTACGGGGCGATCATGTGGCATAGGATCACCCGGCAAGCATTCTGCTGATATCAGTTTCTCCATTATCAGATCGGGAATAATCCGCTCACCGGCGGCTCTGCCAATCCGGGTTGCAGGTCTATTTGCACCGTAGGTATGGGGAAAAATTCGTGCTGGCCACTCACAAAGTTTGGTCCAAGCTTGTCGGTCTTGTCAAGCCTTACCAGGTCAAAGAATCTGTCGGCTCCCCATTCAAATGCAAGTTCAGCCGCCCGCTCATCGATAATATCATCGATGTTTGCCCCCGTGACAGGTGTCATGTCTGCACGTTCGCGTACCTCATTGATATAGGCATCGCCGGCACCCGGACCATTCACATGAATAAGCGCCTCGGCATAAAGTAACAGTGCCTCAGCATACCGGAAAATACGAACATTGTTCCAGCCCCCATATTGAAAACGGCCTGATGTTTGCTGTTCGAATGGCAAATAGTTCTTAAACCAATAGGCTTCCGCAGCCCCGCGTCCCTCTTCATTGTAGATATCAAGCAGGGCCTGCAGATCGGAAGGAATGCTACCGATAGAATCACCCTCAAGCGTTGCGGTATTAGGATATATAATGCTAGTTTCCAAGCGTATACTCTCCCCCCTGTCTTCCATGAGGTCAATATATTTTTGGGCTGGCATTGAAAATCCCCATCCGCTATTAAATGAACCGCCATCAAATCGCGTTCCTCCCTGCTGTTTGATACCATGCGCCACATAATATTGGTCGATATTTGTGGAATTCCCGGTAGAAGTTCCAAAATCAGTATGGTTCATCTCCAGGATATTCTCCACACTAAATTCACCCTGTTGCTTGAAAAGCGTATAATAATCGGGAAAGAGAGAGAAAACACCACTATCGACAACAGCCTCTGCAGCCGAAAGCATCACATCATAATCCTGGACATCGGCAGCTACCTTTGCCAGTAGTGTGTATGCTGCCCACTTTGTTACTCTTCCCTGTTTGGGAAGATTTCTTGGGTGCTGCGAAGGCAGATGGTCAACAATCTCCTCCAGTTCCTGCATGATATACTCGTATGCTTCGAGGCGTGGTGCCTTGCGAAGTGCTCCTGCAACAATATCGCTGTCATAATAAGGGATGTCGCCATAGATCCGGGCCATTCTCCAGTAGGCAAAAGCCCGGAAGAAGCGCACTTCAGCCATATATTCCTGTACGAGATCCTGGTCAGATGCATGTTCGGCAAACAACCTAAGCTCCTCCAGGGCAGCATCCGCATCACGAATGAGCCCAAAATGAGCGGTCCACAAGTTGTTGACAAACCATGCGTTTCGAAGCGACTCATAATTAAAATCCTGTATATCTTCCATCACCGGCTGGTCAGTTGCATGTGCCCCCTTAAAAATAAAATCGCTGCGGAACCACAACATACACTGGTTGGCCCAATGATTTAGATTGTTATCGTTGGCCGCAGCATATATACCCGAAACGGGCTCATACATCTTGCTTTCATCTGTATAATCAACTTCCTCCAGCGGGATTTGTCCCTCGATATCTTTATCCAGGAAATCTTCACAGCCACTTAGCACAAATACTGACAAAAGAACTACGATCGCTATTATTTTTGTGTTTTTCATGATCATAATGGTTTAGTATGTAATATTTACACCAATCGTAAAAGTCGCAGGGATCGGATACATACCAGCCGCTTCACCCTGGCCGGTAACCTCAGGAGTAAACCCGTTGAACCCGAAGATAGTGACGGGGTTCTGTGCAACTAACCTGACGCGTATCTTGGATCCGGACTCACTACCTGGTAACGGTTCGGTGAAGGTGTAACCAAGGGTGATATTTTGTATCCTGAAAAACGAACCATCTTCCACCAGGAAGGAATTTAGTGGATTAATATTCCAGGAGTCTACCATCCCCCTGGCTGACGGATACTCGTTGGTTGAGCCTTCGCCTGTCCACCGGTTCTCAAAAAGATCCCTGTCGAAGTTATAATCCGAATGCCAGGCGCGATTACCCCGCAACCTGTTTATCAGCTTGTTGCCATATGCCCCATAGACTGAAACAGAGAAGTCCCAGTTGCGGTAATCGAGGTTGAGACGGCCCCCATAGGTAAAGTCCGGGATGTTGGCTCCCAGATACTGGCGGTCGTTTTCATCGATAATACCATTGCCATCCAGGTCCTCGTACTTTAAGAAGCCAGGCTCTACATTAGGATGGGCATCGGTATCGAGGTGTTCTTCGATCTCTTCCCATGTTTGGTATACCCCAATGGCCTTGTATCCATAAAACGAATATATGGGATGTCCCACTTCGGACCTGCGGCGAAACTCTGCAGAGCCGGTATCGATATAAGGCTCTCCTCCAAGGTCCAGCACTTCGTTACGCAACGTGCTCATATTGGTGCTTATACTGTAATCCAGATCACCGATCTGGTCTTTCCACGTAAGGTCAAACTCCATACCGGTATTAAGAATTTCACCGGCATTGCGTATGAGGCCACCAGCACCCATGAGGTTACTGGTCCATATAGCGGCATTTTTGGTAACTTTATAGAACCAGTCGATCTCTGCAATTAAGCGATAGTCAAAAGTTGCAAGTTCAAGACCAACATTGGTTTCTTCCAACACTTCCCATTCCAGCTCATTAAAAAACACGCTGGATACGTATCCGGGTACGATATTATCATTACCAAAAACATAAGAATGGGAGACACCGGTAAATATTTCCCGTGTTCCCGATTCTCTCGGCACCGAATTGTTACCCAACTGGCCCCAGCTGGAACGTATTTTCACCCGGTCAAACAACTGCTGCTCCTCCATGAATGACTCATCACTAACGATCCACCCCACACCGAAAGAGGGGAAATAGCCCCATGTCTGGGTATACTTGTCGGTACCATCGCCTCGAAATGTAGCATTGAACAGATACTTTTGATCATAGTTATACATGGTTCTTCCGAAGAACGACACACCACGCTCAGCATGCCCCCAGTCACCCACATTAAATCTCTCAGGACTCGGGTCGGTGGCATTAAAGAAATAGAAATATTCGGGCGGGCCATTCGGCACATTGCGAGCGCTACCGTAGATACCCCTTGCGTTCACACTCCTTGTCGAAAACCCTGCCATAGCAGTCAGGTTATGGTTGCCCAGGCTCTCCTTAAAGGTTAAGGTATGATCAAGATGGATACTACTATGGTAAGAATGTGCCTTATGCAAGTTTGAATTTTCGTTTTTCAGTTTATCATCAACAAAATATTCGGGTGCGTATGACCTGTTATTTTCAGTTCTGAGTTCATGGCTAAACTGGCTGCGAAACACCAGCCGTTCATCGCCTAACAGATTAACCTCAGCATGAGCATTATACATCAGGTTGAGTCCCCGGTTAAAATCATGGTTACCCGTGGCAAAGTGTAGTTGTGCTACCGGGTTGTTAACCGGCCCCACATTATATCCTGCCTGGATCACCCCTGCATAATCGCCTTCCGGTTCATAAACAGGAATGATAGGTACGGCATTATACATACTTCCCCAAACGGAGGCTTCATCCTGCGAATGTGTGTGGTTAAGCACAATATTGGTTCCAACCTCAAGGAATCTGTAAGGGTTAAAGTCTACGCTGGCCTTCAGATTCATGCGCTGATACCGGTGTTCAGAATCCAGGAGTCCGTTTTCCTGGAGGTAGCTACCACCCACATGATATGTTGTTCGCTTCGTTCCGCCTCTAAATGCGATAGAATGGTTCATCTTCTCTCCTATACTTAATAGTTCTTCATACCAGTCGGTATCGGTAGCGGGGATAGTATACTCTTCACCATTATGTGTAAAAGGACGGCCACCCCACAGTTCAATGGATGGTTCAAGGCGAGACCATGAGTTCTGCTCGATCATCATGGTGGAATATTGTTCGGTATTAGCCATCTCCATCAGATTAGTGGCCATGCTAAAGCCGGTGTATCCGTCGTATTCGATAATTATGCCTTCGCCTTCGCGTCCCTGTTTTGTGGTTACCATAATAACTCCTCCGGCTGCGCGTACCCCATAGATTGAGGCAGCGGAAGCATCTTTCAGTACGGCTATTGATTCGATATCATTAGGGCTCAGCCAGTTTATGTCGTCATAGAACATTCCATCCACCACATAGAGTGGCTGTGCACCCTGCATGGAACCTATCCCCCTGATAATGATCTCCGGAGAGGAGCCAGGTGCACCGCGGTTTATCACCTGCACGCCCGACACTGCTCCCTGCAATGCTGATGCGGCATTGGTGGTTATGTTTCGTGTAATTTCAGTAGCATCAACCGTGGGAATCGGTGCAGTAAGGTCTGCCGACCGGGCGGTACCGTAGCCAATCACTACAACTTCGTCCATGCCAATGGCATCTACCTCCATGGCCACGTTAATCTCTTCGCGTCCATCCACATTCAATTCCTCTGTACGCATTCCAACAAACGAAAATACCAGGACAGCATCTTCCGGTATGTCCTGAAGCATATAGTCCCCGTCACTATCAGTAACTGTGCCAATTGCTTCGCCACTGATCCTGACCGTTACCCCGGGCAGTGTCGTCCCGTCTTCAGCACTGGTAACTGTCCCTCTGACGGTGATCTGCCCCAGAGCAGTGCTTGAGAGACAGGCCAACAAAGCCAGATAAATTATTATTTGTTTCATGATTCGATATTTTGATTTCACTTAAGAGAGTGATACTACCCGGCAAAGTATGATGGTCTTATGCCATAGTGCCGGCAAAATCACTGGAACCTTTCCAAAACACCCGGAATGAAGAAACACTCCGGGTGTTTATTTGTCGTTGCTGAGATTAGTATACCAATAGTCTTTCGGTTACATAGGATCCCTTATAATCTGCCCGAATAAGGTAGACACCCTGTGATAATCCGGAAACTGTAAAATGGGCATCACCATCGCCGGCTTCTGTACGATCTATGACCGTACCGGTAACATCTATCAGGTAGACCGAAGAGCCGACAGGCGCATCAACGCGGACCACGTCGCGGGCAGGGTTAGGATAGACCTGAACGTCAAAAGCGTTGTCCAAAGCAATGTCGGGAGCTGAAACCGGCTCATCACCCACTCTGATATTATCAAAATAGATGACAATATCCTCATCCAGGTCAACCGGATCAGCAAAGTCGGGCATAAACGCAATAACGTTCCAGAGACCATCCTTTTCAGAAAAGTCAAACACCATGGTCTCCCATTCCTCAACCTTGGTCTGCTCAAACATGCTCTCGATTTCCATGTCGTCGGTATCACCAGACTCTACCTTAAAGACCACGGGGCTGATACGAGGCTTCCACACATCGACATACACATATTTATTTTCAGTCAGGTCGAGTGGTTCGGGTAGCGACGACCAAAACCCACCCCATGGCACACCATGCTGGCTGCGTTCAAATTTGACCACCTGAGGGCTTTGGTTGGCCTCATCCATATCGGGATTTGGCACCACATACATGCGACTGTCGTCTTCTTCATCGCCAAGCATCAAGTTTAATGGAATATGTTCAAAGTTCTCAACCGTATATCCATCGAAGTCTCCATTATCATCGTCCTCGAGGGTACTGAAACCTACCATGTCGATAAGGATATCCCCGGTTTCGGGAGAAGTAGTTTCATATTCAAATATCAGGCTGATCAGTTGAAGCTGCGACATATCGGGATGATTCTCAATATCTTCATCTTCAGGCAACGAAAGGTCTTCGAGGTCGATCACGATTTCTGTCCATTCGGTATCCAGATCGAAATAGCCATAATTTATTCCCGGATCTCCGGCATCTTCCTCAAAGTTGGCGTGGTCCAGCAGTTCAACCATAATATCGGAAACAGACTCTTCCTGGGCTTTGGCATGAATAATCAAATGGGTGTATTCGCTGAGATCATCGAATTCCCAATCGGGATCCCATGCCCACATGTGGTAACCAGTACCAGGGGACTCTTCTTCCACAACATATTCAAGGTGCCCGACTGTGCCGCCTGAAACACCCTCTCCCGGCAAATCAGCAGCAACTGTACCATCATTAATAACCTCCCGGAAGCCATCTACATTGGTATATTCCTCTATCTCAAAGTCGCACCATACAAAATCAACTGCATCAAATTCATCTTTATTGACTTTCTCGTCCGGTGGACCTCCAACGCGGATATTATCAAAGTAGATAATAATGTCTTCATCCAGGTCAACCGGATCAGCAAAGTCGGGCATAAATGCAATGACGTTCCATTGCCCGTCCTTTTCGGAAAAATCAAACACCAGGGTTTCCCATTCCTCCACCTTGGTTTGCTCGAACATGCTCTCGATTTCCATGTCGTCGGTATCTCCGTCTTCGATCTTAAACTTTACGGGGCTGATCCTTGGTTTCCACACGTCGACATACACATATTTGTATTCTGACAGATCGAGTGGTTCGGGCAAAGCAGAAAAGAACCCAGCCCATGGGTCGCCATCCTGTCCTCTCTGGAACTCCACCACATGCGTACTGATGTTCCCGGCTTCGTCGGGATTGGGCACCACATGCATGTAAGCGTTTTCTCCCCCAGACATAACGTTCAGCGGGATGTGCTCGAAGTCTTCAACGATCTGACTCCGAACGATGCCGGCAAACGCCAGCATCACTGCCAAAAAAATTGTAGTTTTTTTCATAGTTCTTTGGTTTTTGGTTCATAAAAAGGGAAAAGTGTTAGTTCAGTTCATGGGTTGATATTGTCACGTCCCGCCCTGGTTCGGCTGGACTGGTAATTGCTATTCCAGTAGTACAAACTCCGCCTTCTGGACATCTTCCACATTGGTGCCAATAAAAAGGTGAAACGCTCCAGGCTCAGCGGCAAATATGTTGTCAGCATTGTAAAAAGCAAGGTCTTCCCAGGTAAGTTCGAAACGCACTTCTTTTGATTCACCAGGTGCCAGACCGATTTTTTCAAATCCTTTAAGTTCCTTAACCGGTCGGGTGATACTTCCCACCAACTGCCGTATATACAATTGCACTACTTCCTCTCCAAATTTGTCGCCGGTATTGGTTACCGTAACCGATGCTTCAAGCACACCGTCCATGGCCATCTCTTGTCTGTTCAAACGTACATCGGAATAATCGAATGTAGTGTAGGAAAGTCCGTACCCAAAAGGATACAATGGTGTGTTAGGCACATCCAGATACTTGGAAGTATACTTGAAATCGGTTTTTGGCCTTCCTGTATTCTTATGGTTATAGAAAATGGGTATTTGTCCCACGTGCCTCGGAAAGCTCACCGGCAATTTCCCGGAGGGGTTATAATCGCCGAAGAGCACATCAGCGATGGCATCACCTGCCATTGTGCCGAGGAACCATGTCTCCAGTATTGCCGAAGCATGTTCATCAACACGTTCCAGCGTAAGCGGGCGACCTTTCATCAAAACAACCACAATAGGCTTATTCAGTTTTACGAGTTCAAGGAACAATTCTTCCTGTACGCCAGGCAGGCTAATATCCGCCCTGCTGGCTGCTTCCCCACTTTGTAAGGCATATTCGCCGATGGCCAGCACGATCACCTCAGCTTGACGGGCAGCAGCAATGGCTTCATCAAAACCGGTCCTGTCATCATCGTCGATATTAGCACCTTGCGCATAATGTATTCGTGTACGGTTACCTTGCCTGTTTTCTATACCCTGACGAAGTGTTACGCTTTTTGTATAATCTCCGGCAGCCGACCACGACCCTATCAGCTCACTTTGATTGTCGGCCAGCGGGCCAATGAGTGCGATGCTCTCCACATCGTCGGTCAGTGGCAGCACGTCTGCTTCATTTTTAAGTAATACGATTGCTTTACGCGAAAAATCTTTTGCAAACGCCAGTTTCTCCTCTGTCATCACCAGGTCTTCTTCGCGTTGCGGGTCGCTATATCGATAGGGGTCATCGAAAAGGCCAAGTTCAAACTTCATGGTCAGGATACGACGCACAGCCTCGTCAACATCCGCTTCAGACACCTTCCCCTCTCTTATCAGTTCAAGAAGGTAATCATGATAGACAGCCCCCTGCATGTCCATATCAACACCGGCGTTCAGGGCAAGTTCTCCGGTATGTTTTTCATCGCGCGCAAAACCGTGAGGTACCATCTCATTTATCGAAGTGTAATCGGTTACGACAAACCCGTTGAAGTTCCACTCTTCACGCAATATTTGCGTCAACAGGTACTCACTGCCGGTAGCGGGCACCCCTAACAGCTCGTTAAAACCGGTCATGATGGTTGCCACCCCTTCATCCACAGCAGCCTCGAAAGGAGGCAGGAATATGTTACGCAGGGTGATCTCAGAGATATCCACGGTATTGTAGTCACGTCCGGCAAGTGGCTCACCATAGGCCGCAAAGTGTTTGGCACAGGACAACATTGTGTTCAGTGCCATAAGATCGTCGCCCTGATAACCACGAACCTTGGCACGTGCCACTTCGGCCGTAAGGTAAGGATCTTCGCCAGAGCTTTCCGCGATACGACCCCATCGGGGATCACGTGTCAAATCAATCATTGGTGCGAAAGTCCAGTGCAGTCCCTCAGCAGTTGCTTCTTCCGCTGCAATACGGGCCGACTTCTCTATGGCTTCCATATCCCAGGTGGCTGTCTCTCCAAGGGGTATTGGAAATATAGTACGGTGTCCATGGATCACATCATACCCAAAAAGCAAGGGTATTCCCAGGCGGGTTTCTTCCACCGCAGTACGTTGCAGCTCATGGGTATAATCAGCTGTGTAAGCATTAAAGATAGCACCCACCATCCCTTCCTGGATACTCTCCACATAATGGTCACGCATAAACGGTCCGGTAACGTCCATGTCACTCGTAAAAAGAACCATCTGTCCGATCTTCTCTTCAAGCGTCATCAACTGCATGAGTGAATCTACCTGTTGCGCCGTATGCTCATTGGTAAAAAAGCCTTCCCGCTCCGGCTCACCCATGTTGCAGGCAACAAAAAGTATAAGTGAAAACAATATCCCTATTCGTTTTTTCATCATCATTGCATTAGTTTGTTGAACAAATTATATGCTAACAGCCAATAGCCAGCCCTTCAGTCGTGATTATAAAAAAACCCCAGGTTGCGCAAACCCTGATGCACTTCAGGGTTTTGCATAAAGAGCTCCCAGAGCAATCCCGACCGGTAATTTTCTATCATAACCACAATAGGTCCCTGGTCAATGGCAATATAATTATCGGCATACCAGTCGTGATGGATCGAAAAGGCATCATAAAATCCATACTCGCCCCAAAGCTTGTCCCCCTTTTCCTCATAGAAAAACCGCAAGGCTTTCATCGACGCTTCCGGTGTATAAGGGAAGGAAGAAAGCGCAGCCGTAGGTGCGATGACACCCATGTCGTTGACAGGGCTGTGCGCTGAATAGCCCTTATGGTTGTCGCTTGCTGTCAATCCCCAGCATGCTTGCGAATATCCTTCGAAATCATTGGGGTTCTCGATACAATGCCGGTAATTGATCAGGGTGTGATTGCGGTTCTGTTTCCAATAGCTGGTATACTCATCGTGTAAACCACGGGGGTCAAGCCCAAGGAATGAATAGTGCGAGAAGAACAGTGGCCCCCCATAGGGAAACCCCAGGGGAAGCCCGATGCCATAATAGGTTTCACCGTTGTAATAATTGTCGCTGTCTTTCCATCCTTGATGGTATACGTCGGCACTAATTGGGTTAGTCGGCGAAGAGGCGGCAATCACATAGGTAATAAGGCATTCGTCGTACCCTTTAACCGGATGATCCATAGCCCAGTCATGATTGGGCGACCAATGCCAGTATAGAACATTCTCTCCCCTGGTATACCATTCCCAATCGACCTCATGCCAAAGCCGGGTAATGGTAGTTCTAAGGTATTCCTCTGCGGAGTTGTCGGCCGTAAAATATTCCCTTGCAGTAAGCAGTCCCTGTAAAAGAAAGGCTGTTTCCACAATATCACCCCCATCGTCTTCCGGACTGAATGGGCGTGTCTCGCCTGTCGAACCATAGTACCAGTGCGACCAGGCGCCATGATAACGATCACAGGTATCCAGAAAGTTGACAATACGTGTCAGCTGTTCCACCGCCTCATCGCGGGTGACAAACTCCCGCTCCACACCGGCTATGATAGCCATCATTCCGAAGCCCGTCCCACCAGTTGTGACCACATCATTAGAGTAACTCCTCTCATCGCTCCGCTCCACCGCCATACCTGCCACAGGATGCGCAAAATCAGTGAAATATTTCAGGGTGTAGCGTTGCGTTTTTTCAAGCAATTCTTCATCTGACAACCTGTTGCCGTTCATTATATTACTGCAGCCCACAACCAGCAACAGAACAGGAAACAGGATAAGCAATCTGTAAAGGATTTTTGTAGAGCAGTTCATGTGTTGATGTTTTGTCGAAATGTCTAAAGGTCTAAAGGTCTAAAAATCAAACGGTCTAAAGATTGAAGAAATAGAATATTGACGGGTTACGAAGTTTATGGTTTTCAACATTCATTTTTATGTGTTTAAGCGTTTTTTAAGTAGCGCAAATGAGGCATGCGTAGTTTCACCAGACTTATGCTGTTATTCGTTACCATAATGTTAATACACAAGCAGTTTTTGGACCTGTATTTCGCTGTGTTTTATTACGTGGACAATATATACACCGGGATGCAATGCGGAGATGTCAACATTGGCTACCCCTGTTTTCGCATTTTCCCTTTGGAGGGGTTTGCCGTTGATATCGTAAAGCACTATGGCAGACCCCGGTGCAGACCATATTGTAACCGTTGCCGTTGCCGGGTTGGGATACATGCTGAAAGTTTCGTTCCTATTCTGCACAGTTGGTACATCAGTAGGTTCATCCGTAAAACCTACCAAATCAAGGTATATCTTCGCACTTTGCGGGTATACGACATCCTTTTCAAACAGGATGTCGATTTTTTGTATTTCTTGCATATCCGGATGGTTGTCGGCCCAGGAAGCCAGTTCCATCTCCGCAACAGGCATCTTAAACCGTTGCCATTCGGTTCCGGCATCCATGTATGCAAAACTTTCACCATCAACACCCTCATATCCTTCCACATCCTGCAGTCGCAGTTTGATATCTGACACCTCCGTGTCGGCCTTCAGGTATACAACGATATGCGAATAATCACTAAGATCAACCGGAGGGTAAGCCCACATATAGTATAGCGTATATGTATCGGTATGTTCGAGGTCGTACTCCAGTTCCAGTACTACCCCGCCAAACTCCCCCTCTCCGGAAATGTCAACAGCGTTGAGGCTCCCTGCCGGCACAAACCCGGGTATTTCACGAAAGCCTCCCACATTGGTATACGCCGTTCCGTTTTCCACTATGGTAAAGTCGCTGTAGATAAAATAATCAACATCATCCATTCCCCAACCCGAGAGGTTCACCCCCATTCCGTCGATCAGAAGCTCTGCTTCCATCGGGCCTGTTTCTGCAGGAGAAAAGGTAATAGTAATCTCAGCGGTTTCAAAAAGACCAAGCTCAAGCATACCGTCAAAACCCTCCACTTCAAAACTGGCCGCATCGGGTCCTGTGAGCTGCAGGTTATCTTCTTCAAGGATCCATGTACCCCCTCCCCTGTTCTGTATTGTGATGGCTTTGGGTTCCGATGTTGTGTTAATTGGTTGCTGGCCGAAGTCGATTGAATCGGTATCGGCTCCGGGAATGGGCGAATCACCCGGTTCCGAGAGATGGATGTCATCGAAATCCCATGAAACAATATTATTGGTGATACCGTCGAAAACCCAGGCGAGTCGAAAACTGTCACTCCCCACCCCATGTTCCGGGGTATCAACCACGGCAAAGAGTTCTGAAGGCTCAATATCCCCCGGATCAACCCATTCATGGATCACATGTTCGTTGCCATCAGCAATGGTGATGACACTTAATGTATATTGGCCGGGCTCCTGAAAATTCTGCACCCTGTATTTGAACGAAAACGCCAGGGTATCCATACCTTCTGTTACAATCTCAGGAGTAATCAGATAAAAACGGCCGGTCTTTTCGGGCTGCCACCAAAAAACCATTTCAGGCGGCTCGCCTCCCGCATTGTTAAGGTTAAACGCCTCCCAGTTCCTGGTATCGCTCTCCCATCCTAAAGGAACACCCCCCTGTACCAGTGCAGAGAAATCTTCTTCCCATGGTAACTCAGTAATAGTGGGGTCAAAGCATTCACCCGTGATATCAACGGTTTTTTCGTGTATTGTAAGCGATACACTATGTTCACCAACACTCTGTGGCGCAAACACCAGGTATATGTCAGTGCTCTCACCGCTTTCCAGTTCGACGTTGCCAGCAATAGAGTGTAATACGTAATGGTCAGCTCCGTCGCCTGTAATCTCAATATCTTCGGGATGTATAGACACGACCCCTCCTCCGATATTTTCCAGTACGATCGTCAAAGAATCTGACCCGGTATCGATCTGTTGCAACCCAAAATCATATTCTCCGGGTGATGCAGACAGGGCAGGAAGGGCATGTAAGGCAATATTGTCTATGGCCCACTTGTCAATGTGGTCCGAAACACCTTCGAACACCCAGGCAAGATAGAGCCGGTCAGCGTCAACACCATGTTCTTCGCTATTTATCCGGAACGACTGTTCACCAGGCATGATGTCTTCCGGGTCGGTCCATTCCGCCACCAGGTATTCCTGATCGTCAGCGATCGTCACAAGCCGCATGGAATACATTTCCGGATTGTCATCATTTTCAGCAAAATGCCGAAAGTTAACCAGCATACTGTCAAGTCCGGTCGTTTGCAAGGGTGGCGACATCGCATAGAAAGTACCTTCCAGGTCGGACTCCCCGGCAAAAACCAGTTCCGGTGGATTGCCACCTGCGTAAGCGGAGTTTTTAACACCCCAGTCGGCGGTATTGGTACTCCATCCAAATGGCAAAGAGTCTACCCCGGTACCTTCAAAATCTTCATACCAGGGAAAGTTGAAGATGGTGGCATCAAAACCTTCGCCACTGATGATAGCATCATTGGCATAATCCGTATCTTCATCCTCTTTGAAGTTTCTCAACGGCAGCAACCTGCTCATATCATCATCATCCTGTACCGTCAAAACTACTTCTTTGTTCCCTGTGGTTTGCGGGGCAAAAATGACCTCCGTTGCAACACTATCCTGGGGTTGCAGCTCTACACTTTCTTCAAAGGTGTTTAGCACAAAGTCCACATCGTCTGCCAACAGGTCAAAAGTGGCAAACACACCAAAATGATCATTTTCCATTTCAGGGTCTTCATGTTCCTGGTCCATAACGATCTCTGCCGATAGCGGAACAAGGTGATCGATACTTGCCTTATTAAAAAAGACATAATCGATCCTTCGCATCTGATGCCCCAGGCGGTGGTTAAGTGTCGCATGTTCGGGACCGAGGTGGTTCTCATGGAACAACGGATAGACATCCTGTAGGGTTTCATACATCTGTTGCATCTCATCCCAGTCAGGGTTGGCGTTGAAGTCACCGGTAACAAAAATGAATTCCTCATTACTGGTTTCTTCAATAAAATCGAGAAGATCGTCAATCTGCTCTTCACGGATATGGTGATCAATTGGGGTATGGTGCAAGTGGGTGTTATACATATCCACGGTATGTCCGTTGACATTGATCCTTGCATGAATCGCATTGCGATAATAGCTCAACGGCTTCAGTGCACGAAAATTTGTTTCTTCGATGGGGTAACGGCTCACTATCGCATTTCCGAAACGGTGTACCTGATCTTCATCATCCACTGAATCAAAATAATAGTAAAACCCAAGCGAGTCAGCCATCTGCATGGCCTGATTATCAAGATTCTCATGCTGCAAAACCTCCTGAAGCCCTATAACATCCACTTCCATGTTCCTGATCTCTTCCAGCATAAAAGCAAATCGGCCGGACCAGTCGCCGTCGTCGTTTTCAATGTTATAGGAAAGAACAGATAAATGGGTTGTTTGGGCCTGTTTTCCCTGGAGAACAACATCCTCGGGATGGACCAGCAGGGGTACATCACCCATGTTTTTTATCATAAATATTTGTTCATCCGATTCCGTGAGTGTTTGTTGCGGCTGGAAGGTAAAGGATACGGGGTTTATCCCTGTCTGTGCATGTATTCCGGCAGCAGTTAACAAAAGGAGCAGTAAAAAGACCAATCGTAGATAACTTTTCATAGAAAACATATTAATAAAGTTGGTCCTGTTTTGATTCATCGTAATAGAAGTCGAGCCTTTCCAGTCCATTAAGGACCTCTTCATTTTTCATAAAGACATCCCACAGCAGACCACTTCTGTAATTTTCTATCATGACCACAATGGGCCCCTGGTCAATAGCAATATAGCTGTCGGCAAACCAATTCTCGTCGAAATTGAATGCATCATAGAAGCCATAGGGGCCCCAGAGATCATTGTATAGATAGTAGTAAAATGTATTGAGTGCCTTCAGGCTTTCATCGGGTGTGTAGGGCATTGATGCCAGTGCCGCTGTTGGCGCAATGGTACCGTTATCTTCACCCCAGTAGCCGTAAGGGGCGTGTGCCTGGTAGCCAACAACAGGGTCGTCGCTGGCTGTGAGCCCCCAGAGCGAGTCACTGTAATGGCAGTGGTCCCCGGGGTTTACCTTGCAATAGTGGTGGTTGATAAGGCTATGATTGCGGTTTTGTTTCCAATAATCCGCATACTCATCATGCAGACCGCGCGGGTCGAGGCCAAGGAAAGAATAGTGGGCAAAAAATAGCGGGCCGCCAAATGGAGGGCCGAGGGGCAGTTCCATATAATAATATTGATTATTATTTACCATCTCCCCATTATTTGCCCATCCATGATGATATACCTGCGGGTCGACAGGATGTGTTGGTGAAGCTGCAGCCAATACATAGATGATCATCGTCTCGTTCCATCCCCGTATTTGCATGTTCATGTCAAAACCATAATTGGGCGACCAGTGCCAATACAGCACATTCTGATCCTGTGTGTACCACTGCCAGTCAACACCGTGCCATAACTGATCAACCAGATCCCTTAGTGCCGTTTCCTCGGGCGTATCGTGGTCGAAATACTCGCGGGCTGCAATGAGCCCCTGAACAAGGAAGGCTGTCTCAACCAGGTCACCGCCATCATCCTTGTCACTAAAAGGAATGGCATCCCCTGTGGTACCATCCATCCAGTGTGCCCATGCACCATGAAAACGGTCGGCTTCCTCCAAAAAATGGCCTATCTGCAGCACCCTGTCGCGTACTTCGTCTCTACCGAGAAAACCACGTTCAACCCCGGCAATCAATGCCATAATACCAAAACCGGTACCACCGCTGGTAACCAGGTTACCCGAAGTGTTTCGTTCCCTGGCCATACCCGAATTCGGCTCCGCAAAATCCCAGAAATACCCGATCGTCTTCTCCTGGACCAAATCAAGCAGCTCCTCTTCAGGCAGTTCATCCTCTATCACACGCACAAGTTCAGGACAATCGTCATTATTATCCGGGGGGCCATTCCCATTATCCGTATCATCGTCGTTTTTAGAACATGAGCTGGAAATGGTCACAAAAAATACAGCCATAAATAAACTCAAAGAAACCCTCATGTGCAAAATCATATTTTAAAATGTGTATCATGCCATCATACATAGCAACTTGCAAAAACACTAAACATATAGCTTTATCCCTTTATAAATTTACGACGTGAAAAAACAGGGTGCAAATTCTGGAAAGTATACCATTTTCTCATCGTATATTCCCCTATAAAAATAAACTTCACAACACCACAACAGCATGCTGTTGAATTCTGATAAACAGATTTTTATCCTAACTAAAATGGACAAAAAAACAGGGATGGTAATTGATGTCAGCTGTGTTTTTCTGATATATCGGTTTCCTCATACATCAGAAACTCATACAGGTTTTCATCTTTCTTAAGCATTAACTTTTTCCGCAGCCGGTGACGGCTTATCTCCACCCCTCGCGGAGAGATGTTTAGAAGTTGGGCTATCTCTTTGGTGGTCAAATTTAATCGCAGATAGGCACACAGCCTTAAATCGTTGGGGGTGAGGTCTGGATATTTTTCTTTAAGTTTTTTGAAAAAGCCTTGTTGAGAGAGTTTGAGGTTTTTGGCAGCATTTTCCCATTCTATGTTTTGATAACCAAGGCTTTCCTTAATAATACTTTCCATTTTTTTGATATGCTTCACAGGATAACGCGCATATTGTTCTTTAATCGCTTTAATATGCTTCTGCAAACTGTTCAAAATATTGTCTTTCTGAATCAGATGGCGAATAGTAAACATTAGTTCATGGCTTTTATAATCCAATTCCCGTTCAAGGTTTTTCTGATTAAGTTCCAGCAACACCAGGTCTTTATGTTGTTTTAATTCAAAACGGAAAAATACATATATGCCCCACATGATAAGCAGGAATAACAGCAGATAGATCACGATTGCGGTATGAGAATAGAACCATGGTTTACGTATTACAAATTCCCGGGTAATCACATTATCTTCATCTGCCCGGATATCCAGGGTATAGCTACCGTGCCTCAGTCCCATCAATGAAAAATGGCCGTTGGAGGTACTTTGCCAGACAGACCCAAGTTCCCGTATCCTGTAATCATAGTTTTGTTCTGATTTGTTGAAATGAGAGGGGTCACGAAAAGAAACTTCCAGGTTATTGGCGTGCCATGGGACAGACACCTCATCGAATGTGTCGGGAAAGGCCAGGGTATCTTTCCGGCCATGGAAACGCAGGTATTCCAGCGCGAGTCTGTCGTCTTCATCTCTTACGCCATGGAGCGTCATGTCGTATACATCAATACCGTAAGGATTGGGAATAAGTATCGAATGTTCGTCGGGAAACGCCAGCTGTATATTCCGATGAGGAAGCTGTATCCCTTCGTGTACAATTTCATATTGCATATTTGCCTCAAAGTCCAGGCCCAGCTCAAACAGCGCCAGTGCGTTCTCTTTAACGAACCAGTATCTGTTTTCCTGGTGGTGTATGATCTGTGTTGCCTTTCCGTATTTTCCCAGGTGTTCAGTAAGCGCAGTAAAAGGGATGATCTCGTTTCGCACAAAGTCAAACGTATAAATGTTCTCCCCGGTTGCAAATACTATTCGGTTATTGATCTTGAAAACCCTGATGTTAAAGTATTGATCGTCGATGCCCGGATAGTGAACCACCTCTTTGGCAATCTGCTTGTTGTCGTACAGTTCAATTCTGTTTATTCCTCGCCGGTGGTGAGAGGCCCATACATAACCGAGATAATCGGTTTCAAGGTATCGGGTTGGTTGCGAATAATTTTCGATGGTATGTCGAAAGCGGATCTGCCCCTGATCATCTGTTTCCAGCACTATAATACCGGTATAGGTACTACCGAGTATATAATCTTTGTAAGGTATATAACTCCATCCGCCAGATATTTCCGACAGTTGCTCCAGCGTGTCATCTTTAACAAGGAAGGTGCCATCGTTATGACCGCATATGATTTGCTCCCCAATATTTATCAATGTCCAAACCTGCCCATGACTGTCCGGTATGAACTCCGGTTCCCGGAAGTGATATCTATTCCCTGTTTTTTCGATACTGGTGCGAAACAACCCGTGGTTCGTACCGATATAAAGCCAATCATCATGCTCCAGCAGGGCATATATGGTGCCAAGCGTGCCGTTTTTGCTTTTGAAATGCGTATAGGGCGACAGAAGGTCCAGATATTGCACACCATGATCAAGCCCTATCCATAGCCCCTGCTCAGCATCTTCATAAAGCGACAGCACCGTATTGTTCCCGAGACCATTTTCGACATTGTATGATTCCTGAATACGTCCGTTTTGGTCGGTAATGATTACCCCGTTCAGGATGCTTCCGAATGCGTAGGTTGTATCGTTGAGCTGCATGGCAGTGTTGCATGTGGACCGGCGTAAAAAATCAGATGCCTCTGAGGGGAAATAGCTAAACTGTCCGTCATCAAAAAGGTACAGCCCATCATTGTCGGTACAAACCATAAGTTTGTTGTCAAGGTAGGGAATAATGGCATGCACTTTTTTGTCGGCAAAGATGCCACTGTTCTCAATGAACCGAAAGCCATTATCATCAAACCAAAACAAGCCGCTGTTCAGTACCTGCGCTATAAACTGGTCGCCAGACTGGAACAGGAACAGCATGACATAGGGAGCCTTATGTTTTTCAACCGAATCGTAGTCATACACATAGATGGATGTAAAAGTCTGAAAATATACCTTGTCATCATCAAAATAAATTTTCCAAATCTCATCGTTACGCTCCACATCCACTTTGTGTGTGAGTGAATGGTATGCCAGGTCGCCGCAATCATCCGGCTTCCAAAATCCAAATTCCTCAAACGCTCCGGTAAATATGTTTCCGGAAGAGTCTACATTAACAGCGCGTATCGGTGTCTGATCGCTATGCGTATATGTTTCCCAGCTAATACCGTTGAACCGGAGCAGACCTTCGGAATTGGCAAAATACATCACATGAGTAGAAGGATCTTGTGCAATGGACCAGTTCTGGCTTCGCTGGTCAAAGCTATGAAAAAGGTATGGCCTGAGCTCCATGCGATCCATCTCATATGCCGTAACAAACAAAGGAGTAAGGGTCAAAACAAGGCAAAGAACAATTACAATCCCCCCTTTTTGTTTATTGGCAACAGATGCGTTAACCATACCTGACCATATTTTGGGTTTTCTTTTCAGCCGAAATATAATAAAAAATGCATTGCGTATGACCGGAACACATTGTATATTTACCCTGTTTGTCAATGTTTTTCAAAAATCCTTGTAGCATCATGT
>JAWLDT010000035.1:0-3640 GCA_041686485.1 Bacteroidales bacterium
ACCTGTCACTACAGGGCCTGACCTGTTACGGGCTTGACCTGTCACACTCCGGGGAGCTCGAAGCAGGAAGAAAAATAGCTGGAAGCTCGAAGCTGGAAGCTGGAAGGAAAAAATACCGTTCACCGTTTACCGTTCACCGTTCACTGTTTACTGTTCACTGTTTACTGTTCACTGTTCACCGTTCACTGTTCACCGTTCACTGTTTACCGTTCACCGTTCACTGTTCACTGTTCACCGTTCACTGTTTACTGTTCACTGTTTACTGTTCACTGTTCACTGTTCACTGTTCACTGTTCACCGAACAGAAGTGTTTACATATTCATTCGTAAAAGAACATCACTTATTGAGGATACCCTATGGCAAAAAAGAGAATTGTAGTGCTTACCGGAGCCGGAATCAGTGCTGAGAGTGGCATCAGCACTTTTCGCGACAGCGGGGGGCTCTGGGAAAAGTATGACATTACCGATGTAGCCACTCCTGAAGCCTGGGAAAGGAACATGGAGATGGTCAATGAATTTTACAACCAGCGGCGCAGACAACTGTATGATGTATCACCCAATGAAGCCCATTATGCCCTTGTGGAGCTGGGAAAAGCGTATGATGTCCATATTATCACCCAGAACGTGGATGACCTTCATGAACGGGCCGGTTCAAGCAATGTTATGCACCTGCATGGTGAGTTGAAGAAGGTTCGCAGCTCCGTTGATGAGAACCTGGTTTATAGCCTCGACGGCTGGGAGCTGAAAATTGGTGACAAGTGTGAGAAGGGGTCACAGCTGCGGCCGAATGTGGTATGGTTCGGGGAGCCGGTGCCGATGATCCCGGCCGCGGCTGAGCTTTCTGCTTCTGCAGATATCTATGTCATCATTGGCACCTCCCTGAATGTCTATCCGGCAGCCGGTCTGGTTGATTATGCCAGGCCTGGTATACCGATGTATCTGATCGACCCGGCACAGCCGGGCGTGTCGCATATGCCCAATCTTACCATTATACAGGAAAAGGCCTCCACCGGTACAAAAAAGCTGGTTAAGGAGCTGATGGAGAAGTAGTGGGTTGGGTTTTGCAGAAGAAGTCCCAGATCATAATGCCTGCCGTTACGGATACATTCAGGGAGTGCTTGGTACCGAACTGCGGGATCTCAACACTCTGATCGCACAGGCTGAGCGCCTCATCATCCACACCTTTCACCTCGTTGCCAAACACAAAGGCGTATTTGGCGTTATTGTCCGGCGTGAAATCCTGAAGCTCGCGGCTATTGGTGGTTTGCTCCAGGGCAATTACCACATAGCCTGCTTCTTTCAGCTTCCGGATGGCATCGGTGGTTTTTTCGACGTATTCCCAGGCTACGGTTTCGGTAGCTCCGAGGGCAGTTTTGTTGATTTCGCGGTGGGGTGGGGTGGCCGTCAGGCCGCACAGGTAAATGCCTCCCAGCAAAAAGGCATCCGCCGTCCGAAAAACCGATCCGGTGTTCATCATGCTCCTGATGTTGTCGAGCACGATCACCAGCGGCATCTTATCGGCCTTTTTGAAATCGTCCGGGCTTTTTCGCCCCAGCTCGTCCATGGATAACTTCTGCATTGCAGTTGCGTTGCTTTTAGGTTCGTCGGGAAAGAAAGGCTTATTCAAAGGTGAACGAGATCATGATACTGCGGGCGTTCAGGCGGTCGATGGAGTTGTGATATGGTTCGAAACCTAAGTCTCCTTTACGTAATAGGTCAAACATACCAAAAGACGCCTTGATCTCGGCGGCAAACTTGAAGTAGTAGAAGTAGTGCTCAAAGCCGGCGCCCAGTTCGTAATGGATATCATTTCGTGCGGCACGTGCAAGGATTTCATCACCTACACCTAATTCGATGGAAGCCAGGTCATGGGTATATTTGAATCCCCCGATTACGTATACACGGGTGTTGGTTATCCGGGCCGATTTGTATTTCAGGTGCAGGGGAAACTCAAGCATGGTAACCTCAAAATCCTGCTCATTATGGGGGCTTCCTTCGCTCCAGTCAGAGTTGTCAGATGTGTTTTCAGGTAAATAGTATTCTATGTACCGGTCCCCAAAAGAGATTGTCGGAATAAACCGCAGGTCCAGAAAGCGGCCGAGCTTCAGGTTGGATACGATGCCGATGTGAAATCCGTAGTCGGGTTCTTGCAACACGTATTCAAAATCATAATCTTGTTGAAGGTCTTCGACTGGTGTGATGGCGTAATTCATGGTGTTCAAACCCAATGAAAAACCAAAATGGTAGGGTCGTTCGTCGTGGTCCAGACGGTTCTGAAAGCGGAAGCGTTGTGCCATCGCATCCTCTGGTATCAGGAATAACGTACTTACGATGATAATCGTGATTTTAAAAAGAATCCTGTTTGTCACAATGCCGTGGTTTGGGTTTTTGTGAATAGATAAACGTTAAGTGGTTGCCACTTATTTTGTCGGGTTTCCAAAGTCAGGTTTTTTAATCATGGAGCAAGTCGTTGTCTGTGCCAGTGATTGCCTTCTTTGGTGTACAGAAACCTGTCATGCAGGCGGTTTTGGCGACCCTGCCAGAACTCGATCTGTTCCGCCTTAACCTGGTAGCCGCCCCAGTGTTTCGGGCGTTCTATGGTCTTTTCCTGGATTTGTGTTTTCAGGGCTGCAAACTTTTTTTCTAGACTTTCACGACTGTCAATGGTCTGGCTTTGCGGCGAGGCAAGGGCTCCTATCTGGCTTTCTTCGGGTCTGGCGGCAAAATAGGCATCAGACTTATCGGTGCTTACTTTTTCGGCCGGGCCGCTGACCCTGACCTGCCGTTGCATGTCAAGCCATAGAAAAACCAGGGCAGCATGGGGGTTGGCTGCAAGTTCCCTGCCTTTCTGGCTTTCATAATTTGTATAGAAGATAAAATGATCACCGGCTACCTCTTTTAAGAGCACCACCCGGGCAGCCGGTCTATTGTCCTGCGTAACTGTGGCGAGGGTCATGGCATTGGGTTCCGGCTGGCCGCTTTGAATAGCTTCTTCCAACCATTGATGGAACAGCGTCAATGGATTCTCAGGTAGCCGGTCTGTGTCCAGCACCGCTTTGTTATACTCCTCCCGGAAATCGTTTAAATCCATTTTTTGAAGATTTTTGCGAATTACAAACTCTTTATGCTAATACAGGCTGATCCTTCCTTGTTGTTGACTTTGCGTCGCTGCAGGCTTCGTTTGTATGGATTGTATGAGGCGTTCTTTCTTTGCATTCGGGCTTATTCATAGTTAATCCCTGTCGGGATTAGACGGTGGGGGCATTGTTCGTTTTGAAATTTTACTCCCTTTTTTTGGCAGCCTTCCCGTCGTAACCAGAGCCTACGTTGGGCCATATTCAGTAAAATTTTGAAGGAGCCGCTGATATTCAATAACGTAATTGTGTTTCGGCTATGCGGAAACCCCGTCAGGGGTTTAACATGAATAGCCCTGCATGCAATGCGGGGTCAGGGAAAGCGCCCCCCTCCAGCACAACCCCGAAGGGGTTGAATGTGAATACGAATTTCTACCAACAAGCCTCTTCCTTTTACGCAGCCCACAAGCTGCGTCTGCCCCTTGCGACATATGTTGCGGCACGCAGCCCACGAGCTGCCGCTACCCCTTGCGACATATGTTTCGGCACGCAGCCCAAGTGCTGCGG
>JAWLDT010000035.1:3740-25655 GCA_041686485.1 Bacteroidales bacterium
GTTCACTGTTCACTGTTCACCGTTCACCGTTCACTGTTTACTTTTCACTTCTTCTTCCCGGCTTTCGCCCGCTCCGAACTTTTTTAGTGCTTCAAAAAGCAGCTTGTCTCTGTTCACGGGCACGACGCCGACGAGTTCACAGACCAGCCCGCCGCCCAGGTTGCAGAGTCGCGCCATGAGCTCTACCGGGGCTTTTGCTGCCACGCAAAGGGCTGCCAGCCCGATGACCGTATCTCCTGCCCCTGATACATCTGCGACATCGCGTATATAGGCGGGAATTGATCCGCTCTCCCGTTCCCCGCTGCTGTTGCGATGACTGTAATAGATGCCTTTTTCCGAAAGGGTTGCCAGTACGGTTTCTACCTGCAGACTGTCCTGGAGAGCGAGTACGGCTTTATGGATCTGATCAGGCTCTATGAGCTCGCCATTCAGGTTCAGACCTTCACGAAGTTCTTTCAGGTTGGGCTTGATCAGGGTCACACCTTCGTAGAGAGCGAAGTTTCTCTTCTTGGGGTCTACCACAACGGGTAGATTATGCTCCCCGGCCAGGTGCATTACATGTTTGATCAGCGATGGTGAAATGACGCCCTTGTCGTAATCCTCAAAAACAATGGCATCTATATTAGTTTGTTCGATGAGTTCGTTTATTTTGCTGGTAAGCCTGAAGGCATCATCTTCCTGAAGGGGCCTGGCAGCTTCTTCATCAACACGGAGCATCTGTACATTGTTCCCAAAAACCCTGAACTTAACTGTTGTCATGCGATGGGGACTTGACAGGATGCCTTCATCTGTCAGGCCATCTTGTTCAAGGAGTTCAGAGAATTGTTCGCCTTTGCTGTCGTCGCCGATGATGGAACATAATACCGGGGTGCCGCCGAGGTTTTTGATGTTTTTGGCTACGTTGGCAGCTCCGCCAAGACGGTTTTCCCGTTTATCAACTGCTACGATAGGTACCGGGGCCTCCGGTGATACCCGGTCAACCTTTCCCCACAGGTAAGCATCGATCATCACATCACCGATGATCAACAGTTTTTTGCCTTCAAATTCGTGAAAAAGCTCGGTAATCGTATGTTTGTCTGTCATGCTGGAATAACGGTGTGCGATAGTCTTTTATTTCAATTTGGCCAATGCGTTTTTCATTCGCTTGACGGCTTCGTTCAGCATCTCATTGGAGGTGGCATAGGAAAAACGTATACAAGTATCGTCACCAAAAGCACTGCCGGGGACCAGTGCGATATGCGCCGTGTTTAGCAGGTGCATACACAGGTCATCAGCATCTTTGATCGTGTGTTCTCCATCAGATTTTCCAAAATAGGTTTCTACATTGATGAAGAGGTAAAAAGCTCCCTGTGGCGTATTGGTTTTTATGCCCGGGATATCCTTTAGCAGCTCAATGACCAGGTCGCGACGTTCTTTAAATTTCGCCAGCATATTCTGCCGTTCTGCCGGATCGGTCTCCATGGCCTCCAAAGCGGCTCTTTGTGCAATGGAGCAGGTGCCCGAGGTAAACTGTCCCTGGATTTTGGTACATGCCAGGGCCACCTCCGGATGGGCAGCCAGATATCCGACGCGCCAGCCTGTCATGGCAAAACCTTTGGATACTCCATTCACAAGAATAACCCTGTCTTTGAGGGCATCAAACTGTGCAATGCTTTCGTGTGATCCGCTAAAATTGATGTGTTCATAGATCTCATCTGCGATGATGAAGATCTGTGGATGCTTCTCAAAAACATCTGCCAGGGCTTTCAACTCTTCACGGGAATAAACCGAGCCTGTTGGATTGCAGGGGCTTGAAAAGATAAAGAGCCTGGTTTTATCTGTAATGGCTTGTTCGAGCTGTTCGGGGGTGATCTTAAAATCATTTTCAATACCGGCTTTCACATAAACGGCATTGGCGTCAGCCATCTTAACGATCTCTTTGTAGCTGACCCAGAAAGGGGCGGGGACAATCACATCATCATCCGGATTGGCAAGGCAAAGAACAGCATTGGCTATGGACTGCTTGGCGCCTGTGCTTACCACGATCTGACCGGGATCGTAGCTGAGGTTGTTGTCGCGCTTCAGTTTTTTGGCAATGGCTTCGCGCAGATCCTGGTACCCGTTCACAGGCGTATAGAATGAGTAATTGTCGTCGATGGCTTTATGAGCAGCTCCCTTGATGTTGTCCGGCGTGAAAAAGTCAGTTTCACCAACACTCAGGTTGATCACGTCATGCCCCTTGGCTTTAAGTTCTCGACTCTTCCTCGACATGGCGAGGGTTGCGGATTCGGATAAGCGGTTTATTCTATCAGATAAAGTAATCATGGCTTTATATAAAATGGTGGAACAATAGCAAAAATAAGTTTTTGATTTAATGCGTTTTATAGAAATGATAAGCGGCAAATTTAAGAAAATATCCCGTTTTCCCAAAAGGATTATCTTTGTATCTAAATTTCAGCAATAGCTATGAATGATATTCTCTACATGCTGAGGTATGCAATACCGTCGGTGGTTGTTTTTTTGACCGCATACTATCTGTTGAAAGCGTTTTTTCAACAGGAAAATCGTCGCAAACAGTTTGACCTGGCAGCTGAACGTATGCGTATTTCCCTCCCGTTACGTTTACAGGCATATGAGCGACTGATACTGCTTTTGGAGCGGATATCTCCCAATAACCTGATTATGCGTGTTTACCGTCCCGAATGGTCGGCAAAGGAGCTGCAACAACAACTGGTACAAAGCATCCGTGATGAGTATACGCACAATCTGTCCCAGCAGCTTTATGTGTCACAGGAAACATGGGACATGATCAACCGGGCGTATGAAGAAATGATCGGGCAGATCAATTCACTGGCATCCTCCCTTGATGAAAAGGCCAATGCCATTGATCTCAGTCAGAAGCTTCTGGAGACAGACCTCGAAAGGTCAGCAACCAATAAAGCCATGTATTATCTGAAGAGCGAAGCCCGTAAGGTTTTTGGAACCAAATAACCATGAACCCGGGTGGGAAAAAATGATGATTGTAGAACCCCACAACCGTAGATGAAGCATGATCGCGGCCGTCGAAAACAGGTGCTGCCACAAGCGCCCTGTTGATGGCTGAACCCATCTGACCGGAAACAAAACTGCCTGCAAGATGAACATTACGTTAAACAACCGGCCGGAGACCATTCCAGAAATGGAAGAAATGACAGTAAGTGAATTGCTTGATTATAAAAACTTCACCTTTAAATTTTTGGTCATACGGATTAACGGAAAGACTATCAAAAAGGAGGAGTACGACAGTGCCACGATCCGCGAGGGAGATGATGTGAAGGTGATTCACCTGATCAGTGGCGGGTGATATGGCGCTGCTGCTTTAGTTATTTTATTGAAAAAACAGGTCTTACCTTGGGGTGGATGAGCTCATGTGGCTGACCCCAATGAGCCTGTCATATAAGTCGCCGGGTTGACGATGATAGACATAAATGGTGTAATCATTTTCGGTTACGGAATGGTTCCCCTCGATGCGAGCCAGGTCGGCTGTGGCATCCTCTTCCGGCAGATAGGCGTACAGATAGTTGTAATAACCTTGTTTTAACAGCAGAGACAACTCATAAGCATTCTCTCCGTAGTTATAGTTCATTTTGTTCTCTTCTGTGAACTGCCAGTCTGTTAATTGCCCCATCACATATAAAAAACCTTCAGGGAGCGGGCTATCCATCGGTAAGTGAAAATGCACCCAGGCATAGTCACTTTCAAACATGTCGTTGCGTGCATCCCGGGTAATCACCTGGAATCTGCCTTTCAGCCCCTGGTCGGTCACGTGCCGCTCGAAGGTGCGTGGTTCGTCCGGCATCAGATATACATCCCAGTTTCGCCGGTTTGACTGTATGTCCTGAACCTGTCCGGATAAATACCGCAGGCTGCGTATATCAAAATGCCGGAACTCATTGCCCCCATGAAAAAGAATTTCTGTATTCTGGTCATAAATGAGCTGGTTGCCCTGAATGGTTCTTGGTTCAAGCCCTGTAATGGCATTGTCCCAGCGACCGTTTTGTGTGATAACCAACTTCAGTTCTCGGTAAGGATTCGGAATCCTGTATCCCTCCGTGTTAACCGTAAAGGATAGTTGCTGCCTGGTGTCCCTGTGTTGTACGATCCTGGCCTGCTCCACGTGCCCGTTAATATTGACTTGTTGTTCAAATACCGAAAATCGCCTGGTAAATACCACATCATCAGGATTACCATTCAGGAACACTTTTAAAATGTAGTTACCCGATTTTGATGGTCTGAGATTGGAATTTGGAAACTCCAGCCAATAATGCGTGTAAGATACCCGTGTGTTTACAGATCGCTGATAATCACGGATTTGATCTTCATAAAACCCTTCTATGTACTCATACTGATTTAGCTCTGAGGGTTCCCAGTATGCATTACAATGTACAATGGTATAATAATAATTCTTATAATCGGCGTCCAGGTCATCAAAACGTAGCATGAGCTTGTCTCCGGAGTTCAAACGGATCAAAGGGTCGGACAGGACAAAGTCTTTTTGACTAAACAAAACCGTTTTGATGTTGTTTTTATGAACAAAATCGCCGTGAAGAAAAAAATCTGTATTCTTGTCGGCCGTTTTTCCCGGGCTTACGATGATCATCAGAAAGAAAATCGTGAGTAAAAAACGACAGGAAGCGGGGGAGATTAAAGAAAAAAAGCGGCAATACATTTGCTTAATATTGGTTTACAGACGTTTCATACAAGCAAAGCTAAGTAAAAACGATTTTATGAGCAAAGTATTTTTAATATTTAAAAATATCTATAATTTTGTTCATACATCGTATATGTAAATAAAATAACGTCAATAAGATGTCGAATGTGATTAAGATAAAACGTGGTTTGGACATCCCCTTGCTCGGGGCTGCGGAGAAGATTCTTCGAAACCCGCCGAGGGCATCGGCTTATGCGGTCAAGCCACCTGACTTTCACAATGTTTTCCCGAAGATGCTTGTAGAGGAAGGTGAGCATGTTAAGGCAGGGACACCATTGTTTTACGACAAATACAACGAAGATGTTGTGTTCACCTCGCCGGTCAGCGGGACCTATGCGGAACTTGTCCGGGGTGCCAAACGTCGTATCCTTGAGGTGCGTATAAAACCGGATACCGAAGACAGCTATGTTGATTTTGGGATCACCCCGCCAAATGAGATGTCACGCGAACAGATTGTGGAAAAGCTTTTGAAAAGCGGATTGTGGCCAACCATCAGACAAAGGCCCTATTCTGTGATTGCCAGCAAGGATAAGGTCCCACGCGATATTTACATTTCTGCCTTTCAGACGGTGCCGCTTGCTCCGGATATGGATTTCATTATAAACGGGCAGGAAGCTGATTTTCAGGCTGGTGTCGATGTGCTTGCCCGGTTGACCAATGGCGATGTACACCTGGGAACCCATGAGCAGCAGAATACAACAAAATCATTTTATAATATCCAGGGCGTACAACAGCATCGTTTCAGGGGACCTCATCCTTCCGGTAACGTCGGGATACAGATTCATCATACCAAACCCCTGAATAAAGGTGATATCATCTGGTACCTTGACGTGCAGGATGTGATCGCCATCGGCCGTCTGTTTCAAAAAGGTGTGTATGATGTGTCCAGAATCGTTGCGCTTACAGGTCCAGAGGTTCTCAGACCACATTATTACAGGTTGATCAGAGGCGCCAGGCTTGATGTCATGACCCAGAATAATATTGTAGAGGAAGCGGAAGTAACCCCCCGTTATATCAGTGGCGATGTGCTAACAGGTGCCAAAGTGCAAAAAAATGGGTTCCTGGGTTTTTATGATGATCAGGTGACCGTTATTCCCGAAGGAGATAAACCCGAGCTATTGGGTTGGCTGATTCCGAATACGGACAAATTCAGCGTGTCGCGTACCTTCTTCTCCTTCCTGATGCCCTGGAAGAAATACCGCCTGAACACCAATATCCGGAGCGGAGAACGCCCGTTCGTTATCACCGGTCTCTACGAGAAATACCTGCCGATGGACATCTACCCGATGCAGCTGATAAAAGCCATCATGATCAATGATATTGACCTGATGGAAAACCTGGGGATTTATGAAGTCGCTCCAGAGGATTTTGCATTGTGTGAGTTTGTGTGTCCCTCAAAAATTGAGATGCAGACCATCCTGCGTGATGGTTTGGATAACCTTCAAAAAGAGTTTGCCTGATCATTTTCCGGTTTGATAATAATCACTTAAAACTGATATCATTGAAAGCTTTACATAACATCATAGAAAAAAAGGTTAAGCCACATTTTGAAAAAGGAGGCAGGCTGGAGAAGTTCTACCGCTCATTTGAAGCCTTTGAGACATTTCTCTTTTTACAAGGAGACGTCACCCAAAGAGGTAGTCATATACGTGATGCGATGGACATGAAGCGAACCATGTTTCATGTGGTCATTGCCTTGATTCCCGTGCTGCTTTTTGGGATGTGGAATGTAGGACTTCAGCATTATAATGCCATTGGCGAAGATGTTACCTTCATCGAGCAGTTTGTTTTCGGACTGCTGAAGGTGCTGCCCCTGATCATTGTCAGTTATGTTTCCGGACTCGCTGTCGAGTTTTTGTTTGCTTCCATCCGGGATCATGAAGTGAACGAAGGCTTTCTTGTAACCGGCATGCTTATACCGCTGGTTATTCCGGTGACCACTCCCTTGTGGATGGTTGCTGTAGCTACCATTTTTGCGGTTATCATTGGCAAAGAGGTATTTGGCGGCACAGGTATGAATATCCTGAACCCTGCTTTGCTGGCAAGGGCTTTCCTGTTTTTTGCCTATCCGGCCTATCTGTCGGGTGACGATGTATGGATCTATACGCAACTACAGGCAGGGCAGCAACTTGTGGATGGGTTTTCCGGTGCGACACCACTGGCCGTTTTGGCTGCCGGGGAAATACAGTCTCTGCCTTCAGTTATGGAGATGTTTTTGGGAACCATCCCCGGATCTATCGGCGAGACCTCAACTGTAGCTGTTTTACTCGGTGCCCTGGTATTGATTGCGACAGGTGTCGGCAGTCTCCGAATCATGCTGTCAGTAGTCATTGGTGGCCTGTTTATGGGCGCGCTCTTCAACCTGTTTGCTGTGAATGATTTTATGGCCATACCGCCTTATTACCATCTGATCATGGGAGGCTTCGCCTTTGGTACGGTGTATATGGCCACTGACCCGGTTTCAGCCTCACAGACGGGGAAGGGGAAATATATCTACGGGGTTCTCATTGGAGTGGTAACGGTACTTATCCGGGTTATCAATCCGGCTTATCCGGAAGGTATGATGCTGGCCATCCTGCTGATGAATGTGTTTGCCCCGCTCATCGACCATTATGTGGTTGATGCCAACATAAAGAGAAGGCGTCGCCGCTGGCAGGAAGCCGCTGCACAGCCGCAATCATAAATTTGAAAAAGACAATGCGATGACAAACCGATATGTGTTTTTATTTGCTGCGGCTATGGTGGTTATCGTGGCAGTTATACTGTCAGGTGCAGCTACCTTGCTGCGGCCTTTCCAGGAACGCAACATGCGCCTGGAGAAGATGCAGAATATCCTGGCCGCCATTAATATCGAGGTCCCCCGGGAAGATGCACAGGAAGTGTTTGAACAGTATATCACCAGAACCAAGATCGTGAATCACCAAGGCGAAGAGCTGGAAGGGGATGCTTTTGAGGTGAACCTGCAGGATGAAAACAGGAAGCCTGTGGAAGAGCGACAGCTGCCCGTTTATATCGGGGATTTTGAGGGGGAAACCTTTTATGTTCTTCCTGTCAGGGGTACCGGCCTCTGGGGACCTATATGGGGCTACGTAGGTTTAGAGTCGGATTTGGTTACCATTGCGGGCGCTAATTTTGACCATTCAAGTGAAACGCCCGGCCTGGGAGCAGAAATCGCTGATGAGAATTTCGAGGAACAGTTCACCGGTAAAAAGATCTTTGATGAAGAAGGTAGCTTCCGGCCCGTCAGGGTTGTGAAGGGAGGTGCCCCGCCGGGTGACGAACATGCTGTGGATGCCATCAGCGGCGGGACAATCACATCAAACGGTGTGACCGATATGATGCGCAACGGCCTTGAAGTTTACACGTCTTATTTTGAAAAAATCCGTACGTCATGAGTAATAACAATAGCAACGCGCAATCTGAACCCTTGTTTTCGATTAGAAACAAAAAGTTGCTGACAACGCCACTGGGAAAGGAAAACCCCATTAACGTTCAGGTCCTCGGGATATGCTCCGTGCTGGCTATTACCGTACAGCTCCGCACCTCCCTCGTGATGGCTGTTTCAGTAGTTGCAGTGATGGGTCTGGCAAATGTCATCATCTCATTTCTGAGAAATAAAATCCCCCCAAGGATACGTATTATCGTGCAGCTAACCGTGATCGCCTCCCTGGTGATCCTTGTAGATCAGGTGCTTAAAGCCTTTTTGTATGATGTGAGCCGGCAGCTCTCCGTGTTCGTGGGACTGATTATCACCAACTGTATCATCATGGGAAGACTGGAAGCTTTTGCCCTGCAAAATAAGGTCTGGCCCTCCTTCCTGGATGGCATTGGCAACGCCGCCGGATATGGATGGGTACTGCTTGCCGTCGGATTTTTCCGTGAATTGCTCGGCTCCGGAACATTAATGGGCCACCAGGTGATTCCCGGGTTTTTATATGACCTGGGGTATGTGGATAACGGCCTGATGATACTACCTCCCATGGCTTTGATAACCGTGGGTATCATCATTTGGGTCCAACGACACCGGGACAGATCCCTGGTGGATGTCAGTTAATCGTGATAATGAATAAGAAAAAAATCCAATCCGATGGAAGAATTAGTTAGCATATTTGTCAAGTCGATCTTCGTTGATAACATGGTGTTTGCCTACTTCCTGGGCATGTGTTCTTATCTGGCAGTATCCAGAACCGTGAAAACCAGTGTTGGTCTGGGCGCTGCAGTCATCTTTGTGCTGGGCATTACTGTTCCGATCAACTACCTGCTTGAAAACTTCATCCTTGCCCCGGGTGCCCTTTCATGGCTGGGACCCCGTTTTGCGGAAATCGACCTGAGTTTCCTTACCTTCATCATGTTTATTGCCATCATTGCGGCCATGGTTCAACTGGTGGAAATGATCATTGAGAATGTCAGCCCGACATTATATAACTCCCTGGGAATATTCCTGCCGCTGATTGCTGTAAACTGTGCCATACTCGGTGGTTCCCTCTTTATGCAGGAACGCAATTATGCCAATCTGGCCGAAGCAACCGCCTTCGGCCTGGGTAGTGGCGTGGGTTGGTTCCTTGCTATCATAGGTATTGCCGCCATCCGCGAAAAGATAAGATACTCCAACGTACCCGCACCATTAAGGGGACTGGGAATCACCTTTATCATCACAGGCCTCATGGGCATCGCCTTTATGAGCTTTATGGGAATCGAATTATAAAATGGATGTTGTTGAAAAATTATAATCATGATATTGTTAGAAACAGGTAATTTTTGGGTTATCATCACCAGCGTGGTGGCCTTCCTTGTTATCATGTTGCTGTTGGTTGGCGTGCTGCTCTATGCCAAGCACAAGCTTGTTCCCAGTGGTCCGGTAAAACTCAACATCAATGATGAAAAGGAGTTGGAAGTGAATGCCGGGGATACCCTTTTAACTACGTTGGCCAATCAGTCAATCTATCTGCCAAGTGCTTGTGGTGGCGGTGGCACATGTGCCATGTGTAAATGCCAGGTGCTCGATGGAGCAGGCGATATACTACCCACAGAGGTCGGTTATTTTACCCGTAAAGAAATCCAGGATAACTGGCGGCTGAGCTGCCAGGTAAAAGTAAAGCAAGATATGGATATCCGGGTACCGGAGGAGGTTTTCGGCATTAAGAAGTGGGAGTGTGAAGTGGTATCCAACCAGAATGTTGCCACCTTTATTAAAGAGTTTGTTGTTAAGCTCCCTGAAGGTGAAGACCTTGACTTCAAATCCGGTGGCTACATTCAGGTAGATGTGCCTCCCTGCGAAGTGGAGTTCAAAGACATACATGTAGAAAAGGAGTTCAGGGAAGACTGGGATAAGTTGAATTTGTGGGATCTGAAGATGGTGAACCCCGAACCAATTTTCCGCGCCTATTCCATGGCCAACCACCCTGCCGAGGGCAACATCATTAAACTCAATGTTCGTATCGCCACGCCTCCCTGGGATAAAAAGAAAAACCGGTTTATGAACGTCAACCCGGGTGTTGCATCCAGCTTTATCTTTTCACGTCAACCTGGCGACAAAGTTACCATATCCGGGCCCTATGGCGATTTCTTTATCAAAGATACCGAACGAGAGATGGTTTACATCGGCGGTGGTGCCGGTATGGCACCCCTGCGCTCCCATATCTTTCACCTCTTCCATACACTGAAAACCAACCGTAAGGTTTCATACTGGTATGGTGCAAGGTCGAAAAGAGAAATTTTTTATGAGGAAGATTTTCGTAAGATCGAAAAAGAATTCCCAAACTTTAGTTTTCATATAGCACTCTCAGAACCTCTCCCCGAAGATAACTGGGATGGGCATACGGGATTTATTCACCAGGTGGTATTTGACAACTATCTAAAAGAGCATCCCGAACCCGAAGAGTTGGAATATTACCTTTGCGGGCCGCCCATCATGAATGAATCGGTACTTAATATGCTCGATAACCTGGGTGTTCCTGAAGAAAATATTGACCTTGATGATTTTGGTGGTTAATTTCGTAGCATATTTTCCTGATTTGCTGTTACGAACACCTTTTTTATGAAAAAGAAACGCTTTAACCGTGCCAGTCAGGTTGTCTGGATTGGTTTTGCCGGGAATGTCGGTTTGACTGTGCTAAAATTCCTGGCCGGGATTTTTGGCCGAAGCGCAGCCATGCTGGCAGATGCTATTCACTCTTTTAGCGATATCCTTACCGACCTGGTTATTGCCGGAAGCCTGAAGGTCGCTGCAAAACCGCAGGACGGAAATCACAAATACGGTCATGGGAAGGTGGAAACACTGGCAGCTGCCTTTGTGGGGGGTGTCCTGTTTGTTGTTGGAGCCGGCATATTGTACTCAGGTGCCAGGAATATAATCGGGCATTTTGGCGACAGCCCCCTGGGCCAGCCTGGAATGATTGCATTGTATGCCGCCTTTTTCTCCCTCGCCGTTAAAGAGATCCTGTTCCAGTATACCATCAGAAATGGTCGTAAGCTGGCAAGCAATGTCCTCGTTGCCAATGCCTGGCATCACCGAAGCGATGTCTATTCCTCTTTATGTACCCTGCTTGGTATCGGAGGCGCCATATTTCTTGGCAGACAATGGGTTATCCTCGATCCCCTCGCAGCCATTATCGTGTCTTTCTTTATCTTCAAAATTGCGCTCAGCATCATTCGGGAAGCGCTTCTGGAACTGATAGAAACATCCCTGCCTTCTCACAAAGAAAAAGAAATATTACATATCAGCGAGAATGTTGACGGGGTATATAACCCCCACAACCTGAAGACAAGGCGCATCGGAAGCAATATTGCCATTGATATGCATATCCAGGTCAAAGACCATCTGAACATCAAAGAGGCTCACGATATCACCCGTGAGCTTGAAAAACGCTTGCGGGAGAAGTTTGGAGAGGAAACGTACATTTCCCTGCATGCCGAACCCCTCGAGGATCTGAAAGCGAAATGATAACAATGTATGAACCATAATCAACAAAAGATCTTCATTATGAAAACCGCCGTTGTGTTCTCAATATCTTTATTGATGCTGTTAACCGGCTGCCGTACCCTGGACAGGGACCCGCAAATGGTGAATCTGCGGGGCACCATCTTCGGCACGTATTATTCAATCACCTATTTCGAAGAAGAAGGAAGGGATTATCAGTCGGACATCGATAGTTTGTTTTACGAATTTAATCAATCGCTATCCTTTTATGAAGAAGAATCGCTGCTTTCCAGATTAAACAGAAATAAAACCCGGCAGGTGGACAAATACTTCAAAACCGTGTTCAACAGATCTATGGAAATATCAGCAGCGACAGGAGGGGCTTTTGATGTAACCGTCTTCCCCCTGATTAATGCGTATGGTTTTGGTTTGTCTGAAAGGACCACTATGACAAAGGAACGGCTGGATAGCCTGATGGAAATTGTCGGGTATGAAAAGGTGTATCTGGAAAACGGACAGTTGGTTAAGGAAGATGAACGTATTCAGCTCGATTTTAATGCCATTGCCAAAGGATATGCTGCCGACGTAGTTGCCCGGTTTCTCGAATCAAAAGGGCTAAAAACATATTTGGTGGAGATTGGCGGCGATCTGGTTGCCAAAGGTACCAAACCTGATGGTAGTCAGTGGCGGGTGGGACTGGAAATACCGGCTGCAGAAGCAGACGCCCCCCAGGAGTGGGAATATTTTGTAGAGGTCACCGACATGGGATTGGCTACATCCGGTGATTATCGCCGCTATTATGAAGAGGATGGGCAACGTTATTCACATACCATTGACCTGGAAACCGGACGCCCTGTTGATCATCATATGATGAGTGCTACGGTGTTTGCACCGGATGGTATGTCAGCCGACGGTTATGCCACCGCTTTCATGGTAATGGGTGTCGATGAAGCTATCGCTTTTATTGAAGAAGACGAGGACCTGGAAGGCTATTTTATTTTTGATTCCCATGATGATGATTATGCGTATTATGCCAGCAGCGGACTGGAGCTTATGACACGTGATGACCTTTAACCGGAAAAATATTTTGTGCCGGTGGAAAATAATACATAATCATTTTGTATTTTTATGGAAGAAAATACAAAATGAATGACTTCCATGAAAAAAGCGCAGAAAGTACGGCTGGGAATTTTTATTCTGATAAGCCTGGTGTTGTTGCTCATCATCATTGCGTTCTTTACCGCACGTAACCTGTTTGAGCAAAAAGAGACCTATTATGTCGCTTATGAAGATGTCTCCGTAGGCGGCCTGGAGGTAGGAAGCCCGGTAAAATACCTGGGTATCGATGTCGGATCCATTGCCAATATCCACATCGATCCGGAAGATGTGAACCGGGTTATCGTTGAACTTTCTTTGCAGGAGGGCACGCCAATCAAGCAGGATGCCGTTGCCAATATTGTGGCTATGGGTATCACCGGCTTGCGTACCATTGAGATAAAAGGCGGAACTGAAGAGGCTGACTTCCTGGAGCCGGGGAGCTATATAAGTGCCGGTACCTCGTTGGCTGATAATATTACCGGAAAGGCTGAGGTCATTTACTTCAGACTGGAACAGGTGTTGAGCAACCTGCAGGAGTTTACCAGACCGGAAAATATAAAAACCTTTACAAAAACAGCCGAAGATATCTCGCTGTTTGCTGACCAGGCCGGACAGACTGTTTTGAATGTGGATGAAATGATTGAGGAAAACAGGGATGACGTCCGCCGCACGATTCAAACTGTAAATGAGTTCTCCGATGAGCTGGATAAAACCTCGGATGAGATGTATCAGGCTGTTGCCCGTTTTAACCAGATCATGCAGGGAGACACCCTGGGGCAGGTGCTGGCCAATTTCCGGGATCTGTCCGTTACCCTGAAAGAGACCAACCTGAATGCACTCATTGAGCAACTTGCCGAAACCACCGACCAGACCCAAAAGTTACTTTTGCGGGTAGGTGAGGATGTTGAGCGTGGCAGTGTCGTGTTAACTGACAACCTGATGATCCTGCAACATACACTGGAAAACTTGCATGAAACTTCCAGAAAGGTAAGTACAAATCCATCAGTGCTGATCAGACGTCCGACCATGGAAGGCTCAGCTGACAAAATGCTTGATCAGGAGTGACCCATAAAACGCTGTAAATCAGAAATAAACAAAATTATAAACAAATGAAACAAGCAATACTTTATTCCCTGATGCTTTTGTTCTTGTTGTCCGGGTGCTGGAGCGGTGAGCAGGTTGTGCAGCGGTATTTTCTGCTGGAACCGGTAGAAGAGTCCCAGCTGGATTGGCCGGAAGGGGTGTTTACGATTAGCGGCTCATGCCATATTGAAGATGTATCGATCGCACCGGTTTATAATACCCACCAGATAGCAGTCCGTGAGAGTTCCCATCAGATTCGCTATTTTTCGTTCAATGAGTGGGCTGTCAGGCCGGAAATACAGCTGACTGATATGCTTCTGGATTTTTTCGATCAAAATCAGGTGTTTCAGGATGTCGAACATGGGAGGCCATTGGTTCAGGCCGATTATCTGCTTCAAACAGCAGTGAGCCATTTGGAACTCGATCACCAGGATCAGGTATTTAAGGCCCGGCTTCACCTGGAAATGCAATTGGTCGATATGACTACGGAAAACATCGTGTTCCGGCATCAGGCAGAACGATTGCAGGAGATTCCGGAAAAAGACCTGAACCAATTTGCAGCAGTCATCAGCCGTTTCCTTGAAGAAGAGCTGATGGCATTTTCATTGGCGGGCATGCGTGAAATCGGTCCGAAAAGGTAATAGTCGTTTAACATTGATCGCCGAGACAGGATGATACATGGTAAGAGGAAAAAGAAATCCGGGCAAGTCCTTTGTGGCAATGACATTGTAGCCAACCTTGAAGGCAATGTTTTGCGACTCAATCATGCGTTAACCACGCGTGAGGCAGCTGTTTTCTCTGCCAACGTGTTGAAATGCATGCCTACCCGGTCTCTGAGTGAGATTACAATCGATCTCTCCCGCCTGGAACACATTGACAGCGCCGGGGTGATGGCGCTTTATTATGTGCAGAAAAAATTGCAGAAGAAGGGGATCAAGGCACAGATAGCTGGTGGTTCTGAACCCATTAGAGACAAAGTTCAACTATTCTCTCCCGATGAGGCATCAAAAGCTGTTCCACCATACCGCCCCGGCCTTTTAGAAAATTTAGGTGATCGTACGGTTCAGTTTTTCTCTGATTATGTATTCGGCTTTCTTTTGTTGGCTGCCAATGTTTTGTTTTACGGCGCTACAGACTTGTTTCGCCGGGGGGCACGCCGAAAAGGCGAAGTCGTTAACCAGGCTGTACAGATAGGGGTGAATGCCGTGTTTATTGTGGTCATTCTTTCTTTTATCGTCGGATACGTGATCGCACTGCATTCGGCCGGCCAATTGCAGAGTTTTGGTGCCAATATTTTTATTGTAGACCTGGTGGTCTTTAGCATTATGGGTCAAATGGGGCCGTTGCTTGCCGCCATTTTGGTTGCCGGACGAAGCGGGTCAGCCATTGCGGCTGAGATCGCCACCATGAAGGTGACAGCAGAACTGGACGCCCTGAAAACCATGGGACTGAACCCAAACCGTTTTGTGGTAGTTCCAAAACTGTACGCCTGTATGCTGACAATGCCTTTTCTGATCATTTTTTCGATCGTGGCCGGTATTTTCGGAGGCGGGTTGTCAGCATACATGTACCTGGATATCACCGGCGAGGTTTTTATGAACCGTATGGCGGATATCATGCGAAACTATGATCTTTTTACTGCATTGGTTAAAAGTCAGGTCTATGCCATTCTGATCGTGCTGACAGGAAGTTTTTATGGTTTCCGGGTAGAGCGTAGTGCTGAAGGGGTGGGTAAGGTGACAACCCAGGCCGTGGTCGTCGGTATCACCCTTGTGATCCTGGCCGATAGTGTTTTGGGGATCATGTTTTATTAATCAGTAAGCGATAAGCAAACAGGAAAAGAAATAGTAAGAAGGGTATGGCAGGTAAAGAAAAAGATAATGTGGTTGATGTGAAAGGTTTTTATGCGGCCTTTGATGATAATATTGTATTGTCAGATGTATCTTTTTCCGCCCGTCGAGGTGAGGTGACCGTTATCCTTGGAGGAAGCGGATCCGGGAAAACCACCCTGCTTCGGCATTTGCTAAGCCTGCTTCCCATCGAGCAGGGTTATATCAATGTGTTGGGCCGGGAGCTTGCCCGGCTCGATGAACAAGAGCAGATTGACCTGTACCTGCAACTCGGGGTGTTCTATCAGAGTGGGGCGCTGCTTAATTCGCTCAACGTGGCCGAGAACGTGGCCCTGCCACTGGTACAACATACTTCACTGCCGCCCGATTTAATTAACGATATCGTGCACATGAAGCTTGGCCTGGTTAACCTCTCCTATGCATTTTACCTTTATCCCTCCCAGCTGAGTGGTGGCATGTTAAAACGTGCAGCCCTCGCCAGAGCCATAGCCATGGACCCGCCACTGCTTTTTTGCGATGAACCCGGTGCCGGTCTTGACCCGGTATCGCTGGAAGCATTGGACCGGCTAATCCTGAACCTCAAAAACAAACTGGGCATGTCGATCATACTGGTTACCCATGAAGTATCCAGTATTTTAAGGGTGGCTGACAGGGTGGTTTTTCTTGATGAAGGTGTCGTGGCCTTTCAAGGCACAATAAAAGAAGCCATTCATTCAGAGATCCCGTCGGTCAAAAGCTTTTTCAAAGTGCTGGATAATGAAAATATGCGTGCCCTGGTGCGATAATCACTTTCAGGGAGCTATCTGCGTTATCGTATCCTTAATCAGGGTCTGTTGTGGCTGTTGCTTGCTTATTGCTTTTACAATCTGACGGTAATCCGGAGGCGCAGGCACATGAACCTGTTGTTTTTCCCGAGTCCGGATCGTAGGTGCTGGTGCAGGACTTTTGAAAGGTTGCCCCGGGCTTAAAAAACATCTTTATGGCAATGCCGCCAATGGCGATGGCCATGAGTATTATGGCTAAAATAAGAACTTCCATTTTGTTTTTTTCCGGTTAACTTTTTATTGAATACAAATTGTGTAATCACTTCATTGACATAACACCTTTTGATGCGTAAATGTTTACGGTGTGCCCATATTTTGTCTGAACCAGGCCATCGTGATGCCTCCTGCCATGGCTGCATTCAATGATTCTGCTTTCTGTTCGGGCCGGTTTGGTTCATAAGCTGGTATTTGCAGTCTATTGGTTACCAGTGTTGCCACTTCCGGTGAGATTCCACGGGACTCATTGCCGATTACCAAAACTGCCGGCAGTATACTTTTGGTCTTGAATAGGTTGTCCCCTTCCAGGAAAGTACCATAAACAGGTATTCGGTCATGAATGCTACGGATGATGTCCGGCAGCTCTTCATAGTATGTCTTTACCCTGAGAAAAGAGCCCATAGAAGCCTGAATTACTTTCGGATTATACATATCGGCTGTTCCGGGCGAGCTAAAAACATGTTTTATCCCGAACCAGTCGGCCGTGCGTAGGATGGTGCCCAGGTTACCCGGATCCTGCAGGTTGTCAAGCATCAGGACCAGATCATGAAAGAAAATGTCCTCCTGCCAATAGTAAACAGGCTTTCTGACTACCGCTAATGCCTGGTGTGGGGTTCTCATATGACTGGCGCGTTGAAGTTCCCTGGCGGTAACTTCATTGCAGGGAACCGTTTCCGGTATTTGATCACGAAACCGCTGAAGCCAGCCTTTAAGGCCACATACCATTTCCAGTCTATCTGGTTGCTTAAGCAATTCCCTGACAATCTTGTCTCCCTCCGCCACAAAAGCCTGATGACGGTCACGATACTTCTTTTGCTGTAACGACTGGATATATTTTATTTGACTGGCGCTTAGCATGGGATGTCAAAGATACATGCTTTTTATAAAAAAACCTGCCCCGAAATAATGCAGGGCAGGCTTATTGTTCTGATCAGATTTCACTGTTTATTCGCCTGCAACCTCAAATTTTAAATCAATGCGAATATCTTTGTGAAGGTTGATTTTTGCCTTATATGTGCCTACTTCCTTGATGGAGGTGCCATCTACCATAATCCGCTTGCGGTCTATGTCAATACCCAGCTGATCTTTAATGGCTTCAGCTACCTGAAGGGCATTCACCGAACCAAAGATCTTTCCGGATGTGCCTGCCTTGGCGCCAATCCTGACTTCGGCATCCTGAAGTTGCTCAGCAATTTTTTCAGCTTCTTTCTTGATCTTTTCTTCTTTATAGGCCCGTTGCTTAAGTGTTTCAGCCAGCTTTTTCTTTTCTGAAGGAACAGCCATAATGGCATACCCCTGGGGAATAAGATAATTGGCGGCATATCCGTCTTTGACGGTCACTAAATCGTCCTTAAAACCCAAATTGGGAACATCTTGCTTTAAAATAATTTCCATTGTCTTTCCTCCTTATTTTAAAAGATCCGCTACATAAGGCATGATCGCCAGGTGCCTTGCCCTTTTGACGGCTTTTGCCACTTTATGTTGATATTTCACTGATGTGCCGGTGATCCTTCTTGGGAGGATCTTGCCCTGCTCATTCACAAATTTGAGCAGGAAGTTGGCATCCTTGTAGTCGATATACTTAATGCCTGCTTTCTTGAACCGGCAATATTTTTTCTTCTTGGTATCTACCGCGATGGGGGTCAGATACCGAATTTCTGAATTTTGTTGGTTTGCCATGTCTAATCAGTTTTTGGTACTACCTTATTATTATTTCTCTTCTGTTTCTTTCACGGATTCCTTTTCCCTTCTTTTCTTCTCATTATAAGCAATGGCATGCTTATCGAGTGAAACAGTCAGGAAACGGATGATCCTTTCATCACGTTTGAGCTGTAACTCAAAATCTTTCACCAACTGGGTGTCAGCTTTAAATTCGATCAGATAATAAAATCCGTTCGATTTTTTCTGGATGGGATAGGTCATTTTACGTAATCCCCAATTTTCCTGATGAACGATCTCTGCCCCTTTGTTGGTCAGGTAGTCCTGAAACTTACTTACCGCTTCCTTCATCTGTTCTTCAGATAAAACGGGAGTCATAATGAAAACGGTTTCGTACTGTCTTACCATTTTTGTTTGTTTAAGATGTTTAAAATGATTGAATTAAATGAGGTGCAAAAGTAATCATTTTTTTAAATCCAAGCTTGATTTTTTTATTGTTTTGATGACCAGTGCCATAAAACCGGTTTTTAGTCTTCAGGCAGCTTTTCATATTCGACTATACGGTAGTAGTCGGTCGGATATATCCCGACGGATATCAGTATTTGTCGCAGCGTGTATTTGACATTCAGGTGTTTGACATCTCCCCGTGCGTCAAGGTCGAAAGTGATAAACTTTTCACGCATGGCAGGATTTCGCCAGTGTGCCCTGAAAGTATCGTAATGCCAGTGTTCCAGGTCGGCAATCATGTCCGGGTTATCCCATAGTTGCATGATCAGCCTGCCTTCTTCGCTAAGACGTATTTCGGCATTGTCATATACTTCATGATGATAGCGACCGGTATAGGCTTCCGGCTGCAACGACATGCTGGTGTGTTCCTGTCGGCGCTCTTCAATAGCCCTGCGCCTCTCCATGGCATTTTCCTTCTCGGCCAGATATTGATCGTAATAATGATCATGCCAGTCTTTTTCCCTGTCTATCCCCAGCATGGCGTCCATCACGTAATTGATAACTGCTGGTCTGAAATTACAGAAAAGGTTGCTTGCAACGATGACCCCAAGGTCTTCTTCGGGCATAAGCATCAGGAAGGAGGTCATGCCGTCGGTGGCACCGCTGTGTCGCGATACCCTTTTTCCTTCGTAATACTGCAGCCCCCAGCCCATACCATAACCGGTTAATGGCTCTGTTAAAGGATCGTTGAGCGTAAAACTTTGTTGTGGCTGGTGGGTAAATTCGATGGTCTTTTTTTCGATCAGTCGTTCTCCGTTATAAACGCCCGGTTCTCCAAGATGCAGCATCATCCAGTTGGCCATATCGGTTAAGGAAGCATTTACAGAGGCTGCGGGTCCGACATTGTCAAAATTGCGGCGTGAGATAACCTGCACTTCTCCATGGATTTCCTGATGCGGCCATGCTGCATTACCGGTATCGCTGATTTTAGTGATGGATGTATTGGCCGAGGTCATGTTGAGGGGGTTGAATATGCGCTCCTGCATGAATTCGTCCCATGTCATGCCGGAGGCTGCTTCAATGACCTGACCGGCAACCATGTACATCACATTGCTGTAAACATAACCCGAGCGGAATGGCTGTTCAAAAGGCATATGTCTGACAAAGCTCATGATGGTCTTTGGATCCCGGTCGGGCATGAACCGTAGCCTGTTGCCGGTCAGCCGGCCGATACCAACCTGGTGCGAGAGGAGGTCGCGGATGGTTACCTGTTCGGAAACCCAGGGGTCGGAGAGGGCAAACCATGAGAGGTGATCGCGAACCCTGTCGTCCCAGTTCAACTTTCCTTCATCGACAAGCATGCCGATGGCGGTGGATGTCATGGCCTTGGTAAGTGATGCCAATCCAAAGACCGTGTGTTGATCTACGGCTTCGCCGGAGCCTTTTTTTCGTTCACCGAACCCTTCAGCATATACCAGGTCACCATCTTTTACGACAGCTACGGCCATCCCCGGAATACCCCAGTCCTGCATACCACGTTCCATGAATGCCGGAAGCCCCGACAGCCTTTCAGCAGTCTGCTCTGTTGTGCTTGTGTCAGCTTCGCCCCAGGCAGTGCTTTGAAGGCTCACAATAATGATAAATGCTGTAAACAGTTTTAGGAAATGTGATATTGTTTGCATAGGACAGATCTTTTAAATACGCAAAGCTATACCTTCATCATTAAAAAGGCAATTATTAGTAAGGCAATTATTATTTATGGTCAAAAAGGCAATGATTATTAATGAAAGGTGCTTACAAAAGCGGCTTTTGCTGTCAGATGTCATTGAAAAGTGCTCCGCTGTATGAAAAATTGGCGGGGATACCTCCTGTGTGCCAGAAAAGCACAGTGGCTCCGGGTTTGATCAAATTGTTCCGAAGATAATACATCATTCCATAGAATGCCCGGGCTGTGTAAACAGGATCCAGGATTATGCCTTCCAGGCGGGCCAGTGTAGATAACGCTTCTTTTTCCTTATCGGTTAAGACGCCATAACCGGCCTTGTTAAAATCACGTATCAGGGGCACATCCTGTTTTGAGAATGTTTTTTGTAGCTTCAGGTGGTCTTTCCCTTCCCGGAGCAATTCATGGATCTTTTCTTCCAGAAGGGTTTCCCCGATATCTTCTTTGTCGATACTCACCGGCATTAGTTCGGACCGGAGTCCATACAGTTCCATGCCGAGGGTAAGGCCTGCCTGCATACCGCCGCTGCTGGAGGCGAAAAAGATGTAATCAACCAACAGTGTTTCATTGTCAAGCTGTTGCCTGAGTTCCCCGGCTGCCTGCACATAACCCATTGCGCCTGTGATATTGGACCCCCCGTACGGAATGATATATGGCTTATATCCTTTTTTTGTCAACTCTTCAGACAGGGTTTCCAGACCGGGTCCTTTTTTATCGGCTGCATTAAAGTGTATGGTAGCACCAAGCATCCGGGACAGCAACAGGTTGCCGTTGGTTTGTGCCGGGGGGTCACCCCGGAGTAGCAGGTGGCAATGAAGCCCGGCAACGGCGCACGCCGCGGCTGTTTGGCGGCAGTGGTTTGATTGTTGGGCGCCGGCAGTGATGATCGTATCCGCACCACGCCAAAGGGCATCACCGATGAGGTACTCCAGCTTCCGGGTTTTGTTGCCACCGGTAGCCAGGCCGGTCTGGTCATCACGCTTGATATATACACGATAGTTCCCGATGGATGAAGAAAAGTTGTTGAGGGGGTGCAAAGGGGTGGGATAAAACCCAAGTGGATATTTTTTTACCTGAAGCATAGTATTATTGGGTTATATTTGCGATATTATCTGATTATCATTATTTTGTAACTTTCTTGCTTTATCCGGGCAGAAGGTAGAAGTTAGAAGTTAGAGGATATAATTTACCATTTCTTTCTTCCTTCCAGCTTCCAGCTTCGAGCTACTGTTCACCGTTTACTGTTCACCGTTTACTGTTCACTGTTTACCGTTTCATATCCTGGCACGCAGCCCAAGTGCTGCGTCTACCACTGTTCCTTTTTGTAAATGGTACGTCGGCCGAGGTCACGCAGCCCAAGTGCTGCG
>JAWLDT010000036.1:0-25293 GCA_041686485.1 Bacteroidales bacterium
CGGGAGATGATGATATCTATACCATCACGTTCGAAGCAGCTGAAGGCGAACATGAGTACAAGTATTTCCTTGTGGAAGACGAGCCCTCCTGGGATCTTGGAGAATGGGAAGGTGACCCCAACCGCACGCTTATGGTTGAAGAAGAGATGGTTGTTGATAATGTTTGGGCTGACCTGGTATCTTCTATTGACGACATTGACGAGGATCAGCTTTTATCCGTCTATCCGAACCCTGTATCTTCTCAATTGTATGTGTCATCTAACAGTGAAATCACTGATATTACGGTATATGACATTACCGGCCGTATGCTTATACAACAAACAGAAGATGTAATTGATGTATCTGGTCTGCGCACCGGCGTCTATATCATTCAGGTAAATACTACCGAAGGAACAGAAGCCCGCAGGTTTAATGTAGCCAGATAGTACAATACATAATTAATAAGGCTTTTAAAGCATATTATTAACCCTGTCCCGGAAACACTTTTCCGGGACAGGGTTTTTTTGTGGGTTTGGGGATGCTGGTCTGGATATAGTAAACCATTCATAAAGAATGGTTTATAAGCTTTGTGCCTGTCACCTGTTTAACACCTTCGGTTTTATTAAATCTTCGGTGGGCAGCATGACCGTAAATGGCTTACAGCGAACGAATATAATTCAACACCTGCCGGATATCTTCCGTGTTATCAAACGCAATATCCTGCCGCCGCACGTATCTTCTGATCTGCCGGCGATGATCCGGGAAAACACGTTGCAGAGCCCTTCGGTTGTTAATGGCAACCGGCTCGCCATCTTGCAGCAGGCAGAAATGTTCCTGTCTTTCCAGGTCGATATGCAGCTCCTGTCCACCAGGGTTTTCCAGCATAACCGAATGGTTAACCGACCGCCCTTCGCTGCCTTTTCTTAATCCATGTAAAACATCTATGGAGGCGGTTTCATCGGTAGTGCCATAGGCCCCTTTGGCTACTGTTCGTGCATCAATATCTACCAAATGCCTGATAAAAAGGTTCTCTGCATCCGGAACCACCTGTAAAAAGCCTTTCTCACCAAAAGGTAAAAAAAGGGTTTCCCCGATTTTGACAGAATCAGCATCAGCCGGCTCTACCCAGTTGACCTGGCCATTGTTATCCGTGTAATAAAAAAGTCTAACCAACACGTTGTAATTCAACGACCGGCTTACTTCACGGTTACGCCGGAAAATGACACCATCCCGTGCTTCGGGGTAAAGTTGCTGAATGTCTTCTGATGCCAGTTCTTCCAACTGCACCTGATGCCTTTCGGTTTGTATGCTTTGCTCTTGTGCCTGCAAGACATTCGTGTGCGTGAATAACAAGCCGACATATATAATATGCAGGCATGTGGATTTAATGCTGATCATATGATGTTTTGGTTTTTTGACTATTGTCTGACCGGTTTTTTGTTGTTTGATTTATAATGCGTCAATAGGCTTATCCGAAAAGATAATCTCTCCGTTTTCGTCGATACCCTGTATGATCACACGCAAATCTCTGGTGTACTCGTCAGAAGGGAATGAGACCCTTATCCGGTTGTTTTCGTCGGGTTGTGCGTAGGGTTCCCAAAAGAGTGTCCGGCTGATATCATGTTGGGTGTATGTATCCGTATTGATTTTTGATTCAAATGTTTCTGAAGGAATGTGAAATCCCTGCATAAAATATTCGTATGTGCCATGGCGATGGGCATCACCACGTTTCGTGTATATAAGCAAGGCCCCGTTGGCTCCCCTTTTTCCAAGAATGGCAGTTGAGGGTCCGGTCATTACTTCCAGTCGGTCAATATTATTCACACTGACGTTCAGGAATGTATTCCGGTTAACAGGCACCTCATCAACCAGGAATAGCGGTTCATTGGTAACACGGAAGCTGCTTTGCCCGCGCAGGACAATTTCATTGCCTATGATTCGCAGGCCCCTGACCCTGGTACGCAACACATCCATGATGCTGTTATGCTGATCACGGATGTCATTGAAAAAGATGACCTGGTCCGGGTCTTTGAACATGGATACGTCCTGCTGAGATGGTTCCAGGAGTTTCTGACTGCTAAACGTAGTCTCGGGCCGGGAAGTCCTTTCCCAATCGTCTCCACGGGAAGTTACCTGAAAGGGACTGGTATGGAAGTTATTCCCATATTCAATTTGCTCTGTGTCCCTAAAATTCAGGTCTGCCCTCAGATCCCTTGGCCGGGCGAACTGTTCAATTCGTAGCTTAGCCGTAAAGTTGCCATAATACTCAAGATTTGAAAATGAAAACGCTCCTTCACTGTCTGTGGTTGTGCTGTAAATATCAACCCCTTCATGGCTGACTGCCAGTTCAACGTCTACCTCACCCGTTTGTCGTGCAGATGATCGTGGTGACACCACCCCCGCAATGGTTATTCCTTTTGGAAAACCATAACTGATTTCAGGGAATGACCTTTCCATGATATTATCCCAATCGAAGCGCCGCCATCCATGGGTCATCATAAGCAGGTCAGTTGCTTTTTCAACTTCTTCAGAGCCAGCATGATGAAGGTAATACCATGGATCTTTGATGGTTTCGCCAATATCACCTGTTATAAAAAGGTTGGTGGCGATATTGGAACGCCTCGGGTTGTGTGAGCCCTCGTCTGTGTCCAGCACAGTCAGCGAATAATTGCCATTGTTAACATGATCATCAATGGCTAACTCAAGTGAAACTGACTGCTGCTCTGTATTATCCTGCAAATCTGCATGAACGATGTTGGCTTCATGGATGTCGCCATGATTTACAAACACCATTCTTTCTGCCAGGGGAATGCCTTCGTCTGAAAAAAGGACGATTTGGCAAATGCCGGTGGGCATCTCTCCTGTAGGAATGGAGACCGATAACCCGTTTCCTTCAAGTACCTTGTTTTCCAAAAACACCTCACGTCCTCTTGCCTGGGCAAGCAAATACACAGACTCATCGTCTGTAGCAAGTGTTTGCTCCTGGTTGGACTTCACGCTTACATGAATGTGATCGTCCCTGTTGTCTGCAGTAAGCAGGTAACCTGTGTTTTCGATGTCAGGCAGGCTGAATTCTTCCTGTTCTCCGTTGGCAAATGTGATTTCTGCCGTGTAGTCAGTATCTGGTTCAGGAGAAAAGGTAAAGGCACCCATTCCATTATGAAAACTCGAAAATTCGAGGAGCTCATTCCCGGCCTCATCCAGCAAAACCCCGGTAGCTTCAACAGGCCCCCCCAGTTCATTGGCTGCCTTGAAGGCCACCCGGTTTTCATGTCCTGCCAGCATATGACCACCTTCCGGGAAAAAGGCAAACTGCATGCTTTCACGGGTATTCTCCAATTTTCGGTTAAACCAGCGATTTTTCCATACATCCCATAACTTGATAAAGTTTTCTTCTATCGGATTTGATACGTGGATGTCTTTGGAAAAAAACAGTTGTTTGTCAAAGTTATGCATCCAGTCTGTGTAGGCTTTCATTCGATAACTGCCTTCGGATAGTGAATCGGGAAGGGTGATGTCACCATGGGCAAAACCGTTTTTAAGGCGCATGAACAGAAGAGATACCATGTCATCATGGGCGTTGAAAAGTTCCACATGAAAGTTCGTGCTTAATGTGTCAGGACGAAGGGTTGTTGCATTTACCACATAAGCTTTCAGCCATATGGTTTCACCAGCCAGGTATTCATCTTTATCCGTATCAATGAAGACTTTTTGTCCGGGATAGGAATATTCCATGATTTCCAGACCTTCAAGTATTTTTTCGGATATGTTGTCACGTCTTTGCTGCGAAAAGGCGGGATTGACACTTAGAAGCAGAAACATTAAACAAAAAATGAAAGTGCTGAACTTTAAATAGATTGTTTGCATGATTATGGATTCATTTATTATTGATTATTTGTTTTCAATCACTTATTCTATTATAAACGATGGAAGCGTTAATAATGTTTATGTGAAATGAGTGGTCTGTTATTATCACGCTGTGATCAGTATGGGGAATTTTTTTAAAAGGCATTAATACTCGTTATTTTACCACCCATTGAAAAAGTTTTTTATATATTCGCCCCCTGAATGTATTTGAAATATGTTGTTTGCTTTATTATGAGCATCTAAAATACTGGAAAAAAACGGGTTTTCCAAATGTAGTAAATTTTAAAATCACAAAATCCGTGCCTTAGTATATCAGGTATGTAAACGCTTTCGTTTTCGTTTACATCTTGATTATGAATCAGGTACAAGATTATTAGAATATTTGTAATAGTAGTTTATGCATGAAAAGTTGTTTAATTGTTTTCCTGGTTTCTTTTGTTTTTCTGTTCCCTGTTCCATTGACCCTGGCCCAGAATTCTTCTTTGCAGCCTGATATCGATCAGGCTGACACCGTTAGTGCCGGTCAGGTTATTGAGGCTTTGGCGCATCAGCATCAAGTAGAGTTTTTCTATGAACCGGCCTGGCTCGAAGGTATTGCGGTTAAGCCTGAAACAGCCCGTTTGTCGTTGTCTGATGCATTGGATGTCATTGCGGCTGAGGCAAACCTGGAGGTTGTAACGCCGGAAGACGACATGGTCGTTTTACTACCGGCAGATGGTCACCATGCTGAACAAAAGCCGGAGCAGGAAGAACGTATGATCGTGGGTGATCCCGGTCAATATGGAAGGTATTCCACTGCTACTGTTTCCGGAACGGTGAAAGATGCTGCCACGGGCGAACCCCTTATTGGAGCAGTGATTTATGAACCTGCTACTGAAAAGGGGGCTACCACCGATGTGCATGGCAGGTTTCATTTAAATCTTCCGGTGGGTGACTATAGTATACGTTTTTCATACATAGGTTATGAACAACGCTTTTATGATATCCGGCTGGTTAGCGACGGAAGTGCCACTTTTGAAATATTCAGCGAAACCGTCCATCTGGACGTCTTTACCGTTGAGGCTGACCGGGCGGAAGATAATATTCAGAGTACACATATGAGCCAGATCAGAATGGATGCCCGCACCCTTGAAGGACTCCCCACTTCATTCGGGGAACAGGACATTGTCAGGAGCATGACCCTTCTGCCAGGGGTTCAGTCTGTGGGTGAGTTTGGGACCGGATTTAATGTCAGAGGTGGGAGTGCTGACCAAAACCTCATCCTGCTTGAGAATGTACCATTATTTAATGCTTCCCATCTTTTTGGTTTGATCTCGGTGATCAATCCCGATATGATTTCTGATGTCACCCTTATGAAAGCAGGAATTCCGGCCAGGTACGGAGAGCGAGCCTCGTCGGTGATGGATATAAAGCTTGGCAGTGGTCTGGATAATACCGACACAAGTGTTCAGGGCGGGCTGGGTCTGATTAACAGCCGGCTGTTATTCGAAACGCCTATCGTGAAAGAACGCGCCAACTTTTCTTTGGGCGCCAGGTCTTCTTATTCCGACTGGTTCCTCGGACGCTTACCGAACGAAGACCTCATGAACAGTACTGCCCGGTTCCATGATTTTACCGCCCGTTCCAATATTGCAGTGAACCCCGACAATCATCTCATCCTGTTCGGTTACTATAGTTTTGACCGTTTTGGCTTTCTCGATGAGCAGACTTTTGAATACAGTAATGCGCTGGCTTCCCTGCGTTGGAACCGCGTAATCAATGAGGCATTATCCAGCACAATGATTCTTGGATGGAGCCATTATCAGTACCAGGTTAAAGAAGATCCTCCCCTTAATGAATTGCTGCACTCAACAATGCAATCCGACATCGACTATAAAAGTTTCAGGTATATGGTATCTTACTTACCCGACCGTAACCATTCGTTCGAAGTCGGCCTGAACGCCATTCACTACGATATTATGCCCGGTGAAATGTCACCCTATGGGGAAAATTCAACTGTCAACTACGATGTCCTTGACACGGAACAAGCCCTGGAACTTTCTGTGTTTATGAGTGACAACTGGACCATCACTGACCGGATGAGTGTGGAAATGGGTCTGCGTTACACCCACTATCTTAAGCTGGGCCCGGCTACGGTTAACATATATGAAGAAGGACAGCCATTGGAAGAACAGTTTATCACGGATACAGAAACTTATAAAAGCAACGATATCGTCGAAACGTATGGGGGGCTGGAGCCCCGCTTTGGTTTCCGCTACCAGACCGGGGAGTTTAGTTCCGCCAAAGTGAGTTATAACCGGATAAATCAATACATTAACCTGATATCCAACACTTCTGTGATGGCACCCTCTGACTTGTGGAAGCTAAGTGATACACATATTAAACCACTCCGCAGCGATCAATATGCGCTGGGCTATTTTCGTAATTTTCTTGACAACACCATCGAAACCTCACTGGAAGCATATTACAGGGATTTTCATAATGCTGTGGAATACAAAAGTGGTGCGGAGATTGTTATGAATGAGATGCCCGAAACGGATGTCATCAATGCAAAGGGTTATGGCTACGGATTGGAATTATATGTACGGAAAAACTCCGGAAGGCTTACCGGCTGGACAAGCTATACATATTCCAAATCCATGCGCAGATCACAATCGGAGCTTCGGGAAAACCAGATCAATAATAACCAGTATTTCCCCTCCAATTATGACCGTCCGCATAACCTCGTTGTAAACTTCAATTACCAGATCTCCCGGAGATGGCGTTTTGGGGCAGTGTTTTCTTATAGCACCGGACGCCCGGTAACTTTGCCGGAATATTCCTATAATTACGGTCAGGACCAATTGATACATTATTCTGAAAGGAATAAATACCGCCTGCCTGATTATCATCGTCTTGATCTTTCTATTACGCTTGGGGAGAATCTGCGAACAGACCAAACCGGGAAAGGAAGCTGGACGCTGTCGCTTATGAATGTGTACGGACGTAAAAACCCCTATTCGGTTTTTTACAAGAGAGACCCCTCCGGTGTAAGCTCCAATCGCTCTTTTAACCTTTATCAGCTGTATATCATCGGAAGGCCTTTGCCTACAATTACGTATAATTATTCTTTTTAATACATATCCGGGATTTAAATACAGGACTTAACTTAATAGATACAATACTTAACTTATAATATATTATGTTGTTCCCTCTGAAAAACCATATTAAACCGTTTCTGTCAAACAATTTTTGTGTATACGGAACAAAGGTGTTTGTTCTTTTTTCTCTGTTTATCCTCCTTTTTACGGCATGTCGTGATATTTATGAACCTGAGCTTGATGTGCAGGATCGTTATATGGTTGTTGAAGGATTGATCACGGATGAGGAAGGGCCACACCGGGTAAGGCTTTCAAAAACCAATATTTTCGGAGAAACGTCTCATCCGGAGCCTGTTGTCGATGCAACGGTTCAGATTACAAGCAGTGCTCATGATACAATATTATTAGCAGAAAAAGAACCCGGAGCGTATTTTACGCCCGATGCGTTTAAAGGGTTGCATGGTGAAACCTATAAATTACATATAGAGAAAGCAAATGGAACAAGGTATCGTTCAGAACCCCAGGAGTTGCGAGCACCCGTGGAGAAAGACACCATCTTTGGTGAATATGACAGCCAATTATTCTTCCGTGAGTCGCAGGTCTCAGGTGATCTTATTCAGGATGAAGTGGATGGCGTGAATATGTTTATGGATGTATCCCGCGATGATGAACAGACGCCTTTATTCAGATTTTCGACGTCTATGCTGTTGCAATACATCGTTCAGGTTTCAACAATGCCTCCGGAATATGATTTTTGCTGGCGTAAGAGGCCTATAACGGATTATCTTGACAAAGATATTGGAACAGCTACCGGTTCTTCCGTATCGAATCGAAACCGGTTTGCTTTTTTCCCGTTGAATACACCGGCCATGCGCTATCTTGGTTTTCCTATATCAGATGATGACACATCTATTTCATATATACATCCAAGAATCCTTATCAACTCTATTTATACATTGAATGACGATGCCTATGCTTTTCACCAGGCCCGCAATCAACAACTGAGTGACGATGGCAGCTTATTTGATCCCATTGCCCCACAACTGCCCGGTAATGTATTTAATACAGAGGATGGGGAGGATGAGGTCATTGGCTTTTTTGAAGCTTCATCCGTAATTAGGGTTACAATAAACGTTCGCCCGTTTGCTGATGGCAGGATTGAGGTAGATTATCATGATTGCATGCATGAAGTGTCCGCTCATGGATGCATGTTTATGGACCAGCCCGACTGGTGGATTTAAAAAAGGTTTTCTTATGCGCTTGTTTTTGTTTATACTAATTGTTTTGATCATAACCCCTCTGGTATATCCGGATGCCGGGGTTACAAAGGCTTACCCTTTTGAGGAAGAACACCGGGAAAGGGTGTTTGTACATGCCGACCGGGACTTTTACGTTGCCGGAGAATATATCAATTACCACGTTTATCTGCTGGATGGACAACCCCGGGAAACAAGAAGTGGCTTCGTATACCTGGCCCTGAGGCGTGCTGATAAAGTGGTTGAACGTGTTACCATCCCACTGGAACAAGGCCATGCGTCGGGTTCGATATACCTGTCTGATACACTCTCAACGGGACAATACGGACTTACGGCCTATACAAACTGGATGCGGAATCAGGGTGAAAATTCCTATTTCAACAAGCCGGTGTCGATTGTAAACCGCTTTGATGATGAGCCGCTGTTGCATCTGAATGAAGCAGTTGACATAAAAAAGCCAGACCTTTCATTCACTGCCGAAGGTGGCCACTTTATTGAAGGGATCAACAATAATATACTTGTAAAAACCAATATCCAGTCAGGCCCGGAACGGCGTGAAGTTTGGATTCGTAATATAGATAAGGATACGATCGCCCATACATATTTAGACATACATGGAATGGGTGTAGTCACCATTCAACCGGAACCCGGAAATGTCTACCATGCGATTATTCAGGGTGAGCGGGAGGAATTTCCCCTCCCCCGCGCATTAGGGAGTGGTTGCGCGCTCAACATTTCTCAGGAAAACAATATGTTGTCGGTTCATATCCTGCAGCCGGCAGAAGCCGGGGCTGTTGACATGTTTCACATAAAGCAGCATGATGTTGTCCTGTATGAAGAAAGCGTGAACAACCATGACCAGATAGTTAAAATATCCCTTGAGGAAACCGGCATACCATCCGGTTTCCTTTCTCTGGAAGCTGTTGACCGTGACGGACAGGTTATCGGCAGACGGTTATGGTATAATGAGGCAGCAGAGACATCAGGGATCAGCCTTTCAACAAATAAGGATACCACCGGGACACGTGAAAGCGTTCAATTAACCCTGGATGCTACCGCAATGAAGGATGGGCATGCAAATGTCTCCCTGGCCGTAGTACCTGAAGCATCTGTTAATAAGGGACATATCCGTTTCGATGGTTATATCAGGGCGCTCCGGTTGGCTGACAAATTTGGAATTCCTGCATCAGAGGCTTATACCCGGGTAGCGGGGATGGATGTTGAAACGCTGAACCGGTATCTTATTACATTATCAGACAGTGGCACGCAACCCGAATCAAAGAAGAATACCATCTCTGCCAATGCGTATTATATGGAAACCGATAAGCTTATATTGTGCGGACAGGTTGTGGACAGAGCGTCGAACCAGGCTGTGTCCGGAGCAAGGATTGTCATCAATACACCTGATACACTTATCAATCTGCTTTATACCGAATCCCACGATGATGGTTCATTTTATTTCGTCCTTCCTGAGTTTTATCATAATAAGCCTTTGTATTTCTATGCCGATCCTGCATCGGTTGATGTCCCGGTAAATATTAAGCCGGAAGGGAAATTCACGTTTCATGATTCTTTCCGGCATTCAATGTCTCCTATGCCGGCAAACAGACCGGAATACCTGAAACAAAGCCAGGAAATAGTCCGCATAAACAAAGCCTTTGATATTGACCATATGGTTGTGGCAAATCAGGACAGGGGAGAAGCCGCGATACCGCCTCTGTTATATTCCCGGGCTAACCAGACCATTGATCTGGATAATTATTTCGCGCTTGACAGTTTAAGGGAAATTGCCAGCGAGATTGTTCATTCATGGCGTCTGAGGCTCAGTGGAGGTGAATATGTCTCGCAACTTATTTCCGCCAATACCGGAAAAACCCTTCCCGGATCTCCGGTTCATTTTGTAGATGGCATCATTACCGGGGACATACACAAAATGGCAAAGTTTGATTCGGGGGACATTGACAAAATAGAAATTCATAACTACCATTGGGTACATGGAGAAATGGTTTTTCCAGGCATTATAGGGATTTTTACAGAAGACCAGCGATATGCTGAAATAGTCGATGACCGAACGTCAACATCCCTGTTCAGCGAAAGTTTGCAGGATAAACTTATCCATACAGCACCCGATTATGGCCCGGAAACAAGTCATCCCGCAAAGAAACCCGACTTCAGGCAACTTCTATATTGGGAAACCGGTCTGGAGCTAATAAATGGAGAACAAAGAGAATTGACATTCTATACCGGTGACCTTGGAGGTGATTACATGATTATTCTACAGGGACTTAACGAAAACGGACACCCCGTATACCAAACCAAATCAATCAATGTACAAAGATAAACATGCCATGATCCGTTATTTTTTCTTCAGTATCATACCGGTGCTTACGCTATTAGTTATTTTACCGGCAAATCACTCTTCTGCCGCTTCAGGTGACGATCCGCTGACACTGGCTTATGATGCAAGGCTTTCAGGACAGGTTTATGATTTTTTCATGGATGCGGAAGGAGGTTATTATTTTATTGATAACTGGGCTAACGGTCATGTAACACTTACATCGGGTGAGCAAGTGACCGGTGAGCGTTTAAAATACAATGCATATCTGGATGAACTGGTCTGGTTGTCCGCCGAAAGCTACCAGCCTGTACAGATTGACAAACGACTTGTGAAGCAATTCTCGATAACCCTTCCTGGTCAGGATCATCCTGCTGTTTTTCATCGAATTTCCATAGATGAGGCGTTTGAATCTGACCCTGCGCATATATATGTGCAATTAATCTATGATGGTGATATTTCCCTTTTTGTGCACAGACGTGTCGTTAAAACCGGTGAACGCTTAAAGACCGTCAGAGGCAGCCTGCATGCCATACCAAAACTGGATGACGATCCTGTCTATTACATTGTAACATCTGATGATCAAATAAAGGAGTTAAGCAGATTAAGCAGAAGGGCTTTATATGGGATATTTCCGGATCATCGTGAGAAAATCAGAAATGTATTACGCGGTGAACGATTGTTAATACGCTCAGAAGCTGACCTGGTTCGTGCTGTTTCGCTGATAGAGAAGAATATACTACCGTAATATCATTTGTCAGATTATCCTGTAATGCTGATTAAGGATATTTTAACTTATTTTTAATTTAGTTTGTTTTTTTTGTGAAAGTTCTTAAATTTGTCAAGCCATAAAAAATCATATTGTTGAACCAAACAAACCAAAAACAGCTATTTGATCATTAAAAAATGCCGAACAAAACAACACCAAACATGAAAGGAAATTAAATGAAGTAAATTATTGTATCACAAACCAAAAAACCTGGCCAATGAAACAACCATGAACAGTCAACAATGAACAATTTTTATGGTTTTTGCACTTTTGTTGCATAGAGGCAACGAATGATAACAAAAAATGAATTAAAAACTAACTAAAAAAAATCAGCATGAAGCGAATTTTTATTTTAGGATTGATGTTGCTTATAATGTCTGGAATGCAGGCATTTGGGCAGACTATGACAATCTCAGGTATTGTTACCGATGCCGATGAGGGAGAGACGCTCCCGGGTGTATCCGTTGTCATTCAGGGTACGACCGTCGGTACGGTTACTGACAGTGAAGGATACTACGAAATTGAGGCTCCTTCAGATGCCGTCCTTGTATTCTCATTTGTGGGGATGCGAACCCAGGAGGTTCCTGTAGAAGGCAGGAGCGAGATCAATGTCGAAATGGTGCCAGATATGATGGCACTCGATGAAGTGCTTGTGGTTGCCTATGGAACGTCCCGCCGGGAGTCCTTTACCGGAGTCGCCGATGTAATAGACTCGGAAAGCATTGAAAGGCGTGATGTTTCGAATATCTCACGTGCGCTTGAAGGATCTGCACCCGGTGTTCAGGTAACCAGTGGTGGTGGTCAGCCAGGATCCGGTATCAGCGTTCGTCTGAGAGGGTTTGGTTCTATGTCAGCCTCCAACGCGCCACTGTATGTGGTTGACGGTTCGCCTTTTGACGGAAACATTAACTCTCTGAACCCCTCTGACATTGAATCAATGACCATTCTGCGTGATGCTTCAGCAGCCGCCCTTTACGGTGCAAGAGGTGCCAATGGTGTCGTCATGATTACCACAAAATCTGGTGGTGACCGTGAACCGGAGATGAACTTTAAAACCCGCTTTGGTACCAGCAACCGTGTACTGCCCGAATATCCAAGGCTAAGCACCGAAGACTGGATGGTAACGCAGTTTGAATCCTGGCGTAACCACAGACATTTTGCCGGTGGTGCTTCCCTGGAGGATGCAAATGCAGAAGCCCTGGCCGATTTTATACCTAACATCGGTAATTACAATCCATATAACATGGATGCCAATGACCTATTCGTGATCGATGATGCTAATCCCTGGCTGATAAGCCTGAACCCGGATGCACAACTCATGTACGATGAAGATTTCCAGGACGAATTGTTCAGGACTGCTATGCGTCAGGAATATGACTTCAATGTTTCCGGCGGTTCGGATATCAGTGATTACTACATCTCCCTTGGTTACCTTGACGAGGAAGGTATGGCTATTACATCAGGATTTGAAAGGATCTCTGCAAGGGTAAACCTGAATAGCCAACCCCTTGACTGGTTTGAGACCGGCCTTAATATTAGTGCCTCCCTCTCAGATTATGACTTCCTGCTTGCAGAGGGAACATATACAACCAACCCCTTCTTCTATTCCCGTATGATGGGTCCCGTGTATCCCGTATACCTGAAGGATGAGCAAGGAAATGATATTCTTGATGAAGAAGGTAACAAAATGCTGGACTGGGGTGTTGGTGATGGACCTCAATCGACCCGTCAGTACGCTGCCAACTCAAACCTTGTGGGTTCCCTGGAACTGGACGACCGTTCCTATAAGCAGGAAAACATGAGTGCCCGTATTTTTACCCAGTTTGACCTGCCTATTGAAGGACTTAACTTCAGAACTAATTTAAGTGCTGATTATTACAGCCGGTACCAGACTACTTTCCAGAATCCTGAACATGGCGATGCGGCTGCATTCGATGGTCGTGGTACGAAAATCAAGCATAGAAACCTGAGCGTTACCTTTAACCAGTTGTTGAATTATGAGCGCTCATTCGGTGACCATAACCTGGACTTCCTTTTAGGACATGAAGCCTACTTTATGGACTTTAACTATGCGTCTGCCACAAGAACCGGATTCCCCGTGCCCGGCATTACAGAGATTGGTATTGCCACTACCATGGAAGGATCTACATCCTATGCGGATGAGTATACCCTGGAAGGTTATTTCACCCGGTTGAGCTACGATTATGACAACAGGTATTATGTCTCCGGTAGCTACCGTCGCGATGGTTCTTCCCGTTTTCATGAGGATGCCCGCTGGGGTGATTTCTACTCTCTCGGCCTGTCCTGGAGAATCACACAGGAAGATTTTATGCAGGGACTTGACTGGATTGACAATATGCGTCTGAAAGCCAGCTACGGAGAGCAGGGTAACGACCAGCTGCCTACCTATTATGCATGGCAAAGCTTTTACGACCTTGGATGGGACAACCATAACCTTGCCGGAGCACTGTATTCATCACATGAAAACAGGGACCTGGTTTGGGAGTCCAGCGAAAACTTTAATGCCGGATTCGATGCACGTATATTTGACAGGGTAACCGTGGAAGCTGACTACTTTATCCGCGAGTCCACCAACCTGCTTATGTCTGTACCACTTCCGTTGTCAACAGGTGTTCCGGAAATTGATATGAATGTGGGCGCCATGACGAATAATGGTATAGAATTACGTACTATCGTTGATATCGTTCAGGGAAGGGATTTCCGCTGGAGCTTCGACCTTAACTTTACCCATCTGCAAAATGAGATCACCGATATGCCCGAACAGCTTGAGGGAACAATTGTCGGTACCAAAAGGTGGGAAACCGGACGTTCTTACTATGAATATTACCTGCGTGAAGTCTCCCATATCGACCCTGAAACAGGTTCTACCATGTTCTTCTATGACATTCTTGACGAGGATGGTGAGTTTGTCGAGCGGGGCGTAACCGATGATATTGCTGAGGCTGACAGGTATTACGTCGATGAGACAGCTATACCCGATTTCTATGGGTCCTTTACCAACAACCTTGTCTATAACAATTTTGACATGTCATTCATGTTCTCATACGGTGTTGGTGGTAAGAGCTATGATAATATCTACAGCTGGCTGATGCATGAAGGTCGCTTGGGTTATCACATGCACGAGGACCTGAACGATCGCTGGAGACAACCAGTAGATGAATATACAGGTAGTATTCCAAAGGTAGAACATGGTAATAGTGACCTTTATCCCGGCACTTCTGATCAGTATCTGAAAGACATGACATACCTTGCGCTGAAAAATTTCACCTTTGGATATACACTGCCCGGCAGATTGACTGACCGTATTGGTGTCAGCAATTTGAGGCTTTTTGTTAGCGGAGAGAACGTTGCCATCTGGAATGAAAATGAAGGTATGGATCCGCAGCACTCATTCACCGGTGTAACTGATCACACGTATGTTCCGGTACGGACAATCACTTTCGGTCTCAACCTGCAATTTTAATCACCATATAATTATAGATTCCTATGAAAATTAACAAGATATTATTAAGTTTTGTAATGCTCGGCTTAATGCTGGGCAGTTGCGAAGAGGACTTCCTGGAGACGGCTCCCACAGATGCCTTGTCTTCGAATGTCATGTTTGACTCATTCGAAGGGGCTCAACTTGCCCTCAACGGCATGTATGCCAGAATGTTTTATTATGACGGTGATGGCCTTGGTCACCATGGTGCCGGATACTTTGGCAATTACCTTGACATTGATAAGATGGGTGAAGACATGATCCGCTGGGACCGTGGTTATGGTTGGTACACCGACCAATATGGCTGGTTGGCTCACCGTAACGCTGATTCCGGAGTTGTCGCCGGACGCTGGCTGCTTTTTTATGAGCTCATCAACAATGCCAACATCATTTTGTTTTATATTGATGATCTTGAAGATGCTCCGGCTGCTGATGTAGCCAATGTTAAAGCCCAGGCCCTTGTAATGCGTGCGCTTAGCTATCACTGGCTGGTACAAAAGCATGCCATCCCTTATCACGTAGATAATGGAAATAACCCTGGTGTCCCAATTTATACCGAACCTTCTCAGGAAGGTAACCCGAGATCCAGTGTAGCTGATGTATATGCGCGGATCGATCAGGACATTCAGGATGCCATTGACTATTTCAATGAAACCGGAAGTCCTATGGCACAAGAGCATAGCAGCCATTCAACCCTGGCCGTTGCTTATGGATTGCAGGCGAGGGTTGCCCTTACCAAGCACGATTATGAAACAGCCATTTCTGCAGCTGATGAAGCCATTGCGCTATCAGGTGCCTTATTCAGCCCCGGTCAGTTTGAAGAAGATCCACACGCCTTGTTTAATGATGCCGGCCAGTCCGAATGGATGTGGGGTGTAAGGCTTAATGATGAACAATCGCCTATATATGCCTCCTTTCAAAGCCATATGGATGCCAGGTTCATGTCGTATGCCAGTCTGGGTAACTCTGTACAGCTCAACCATGAATTGTATGATGGCATGTCTGAAACGGATGTAAGAAGAAATCTTTGGGTTGCACCTGAAGAGGAAGTTGAAGGCGATGCTTTCTTAATGGCATATAACAATAAAAAGTTCCTGTCCAAGGAGATAGGTAGTTTTGTTGGTGATATTCCAATCATGCGTGTAGCTGAGATGCACCTTATCAAAGCAGAAGCGGCTGCAAGAGCAGGTCAGGATGGTGTGGCCCAGGATGCCATTAACAACTTTGTCGAACATCGCGATCCTGAATTTGAAGGAACAACTGCTACCGGTGATGATCTGATAGAGGAGATTATGACTCACAGAAGGATAGAAATGTGGGGCGAAGGCTTCCGTTTCTTCGACCTTAAACGTACGGATACCCCATTGCACCGTACCGAGGAGCAAGGTCATAACATGGGTCTTGCAAACATCCATGATGTAGATCCTGGTGATCCTCGTTGGCAGTGGCTCATCCCACAGGATGAAATCGATGCCAATGATGAGATTGGCTCCGGTGATCAAAACCCATAAATCGGGTTGATTCTTTAATATACAACCGGGCACCTGGAACAGGTGCCCGGTTTTTTTAAATCCCACACGCTGGGTATCAGTAAAAATAACTTGAGCATCGGGACGTTTATGTATTGTCCTGGTCAGGTATTTCAAATAACAATAATGAGGACACTGCCATTTATGGTCGTTACTACATACATAATGGAAACACGATGTACGCTCGCTTTTTTCTTTTTCCTGGCTATTGGCTTTTTGCTGTTAATGTTTGTTGGCTGCAAAAAAGAAGATTCTTCTGCCATGCCGGTAGTTGTCACCGGTGAAGTGCAGGAATATACCGCTTCATGGGCCATTATTGCCGGAAATATGGTTGAGGATGAAGGACATCCCCCTGCAGCTTTTGGTGTATGTTGGGATACAGTACCTCAACCGACAATTGATCATTACGATGAGCCTGGTCAACCAAACAGTGACATGTTTAATAGTACGATTACGGGATTAAGGGGAAATACAACCTATTATGTACGTGCTTTTGCCACCAGTGAGGCCGGTACTGCTTACGGCAATCAGCTCCGGTTTGAAACACCTTCCCCGGACGATAAGCCACATGTTGACACTAAAGAAGCCGAAACTGTCTTTTCCCATTCCGCATTGCTTCCGGGTTATGTGAAAACCCACGGGGGAACCGCAGTTACGCAATATGGTATGGTATGGGCGGCTGATCCTGATCTTCAGAACCAGGGAGAAACTGTTTTTGCCGGTGCCGGCATTGGTGCCTTTTCTGTTCAGCTGGATGAGTTGGATCCTGAAACTTCTTACTACTATAAGGCATTTGCAGAAAATGAATCCGGTATTGCCTATGGGGAACAGAAGATGTTTCATACGCCAGCCGCTGATGCCTGTCAGGGAATAACGCCTCCGCAAAGTTTTGGCGTTGTTGCGTTTGATGGAAAATGTTGGCTTGACCGAAACCTCGAAGCAGCAGGGGTGGCAGCTGCCATTAATGATGAAAATGCCTATGGCGGGCTTTTTCAGTGGGGACGAGAACCCGATGGTCACCAAAATCACTCTGCCCATACTACCCAAACACTGGCTCCCCCCGGCGAACAGCCCCGACATGGAGATTTCATTGTTAAATATACATACCCGTTTGACTGGAATGCTGACAATGACTGGAATAACCGCTGGGCTTTGCCAAATGGGAATGTGACAAATGCCGACCCTTGTCCTGCCGGCTGGCGTGTGCCAACTGGTTCAGAGTGGGAGTCAGCCATTGAACACGGAGAATGGCTTGATAAATATGACGCATTCAATTCTCCGCTCAAATTGCCTGCTGCCGGTACACGAGACGATAAAGGTGTGGTGGATTATCTGGGTACCAGGGGTTATTATTGGTCAAGCTCTGATAATACTATTTTTGGAGAAGCACTGTTGACTTATGATGACGGCATTTTTATAAGCAACTATTACAGGGTAGGCGGTATGTCAATCCGTTGTATTAAAGATGACTAATAGTTCCTGGTAAACACGATTAACATATCCTGGTAAACACGATTAACATATCCCGGGAAACACGACTAATATATCCCGGTAAACACGACTAACATATCCTGGTAAGCACGACTAACATATCCTGGTAAACACGACTAACATATCCTGGTAAGCACGACTAACATATCCTGGTAAACAGGAAATTATTTATTATAGTACTTATTAGCAGGATAAGGCTATAAGTCTGTTTACGGCTTACTATTATCATACAGCAGCGCTCCTATTCTGTATCCCACCACATCCTTGTGTAAAGATCTACATCTGCCGGTGTATGTGAAGGGTTGTTGTTCAACTCCCTACCCGAATAAAGAAAACGCCTGGGGATATCGTTGTCTTCATAACCTGTCAGATTGGGATACCCCGTTCTGCGGTAATCTGTCCATACCTCCGGGTTCAAAAACAGCGCTACATATTTGGCGTTCATGATATCTTCAAGATCTGCATTTTCGATGGCAGCATGTGCGGCTTCCCACTCAGGGTCTTCAATATCCAGTTTCCTGAGTGAAGAAATGACAGCCTCCTCATAGGCTTCATCAGCCAGGGATTGTTGCCCTGATCGCCAATACAGCTCCGCTTCAATAAACTTTTGTTCTGTATAAGATATCAGTGCCAGGGGTGCTGTCTCTGAGGCCAGAGCCGGACCGGGAGAAGAGGTGTTATGATCCCCGCTTCCCGGTGCTGCACCAACATATTCATTATCATAATTGGTTGTCAGGAAATGCGGCAGGCGTGGGTCATCATGCTCCACTAACCTGTCCACGAAAAAGGCACCTGCCCGCGTTACATCTCTGAAGAAGTAATGGGGGTTTACCTGGTCAAGCGCTTCATCATACTCATAAACCATGTCGTCATGAATCCCGGTAAACAACGGGTTAGATGTCATGTGTGTCAGGGCATTGTTGTAATTATCAGCCTGGTTGCCCATTCGAAGGATATGGCGAAGTTTAATCACGTTCGCTGCCCGTTCCCATTTATCCAGATCGCCACCATAAATAGGATCCTCCTGTGCCCCCGGAATCAACCCATCTTCTTCGGCGGCCGCTTTCAGGTCCATAATGCCTCCATCAAGTAACTCCATAATATTGATATACAGCATAGATTGGTCATCATAGATCGGAATACTGGGTTGTGTAAAATAACCCATTCCATGCTCGTGAGGGATATCACCCCAGGTGTCCGTCATAAAACCTAAGCTGTAGGCCTGAAGGATGCGGGATATGCCACGGTAAGCCTTAGCATCTTCCTCCGTGGCAATAGATATCATCTCCTGTAAGTCCCTGAATATATTATTATAATAGAAATACCAGATATCGTCACTGTGGTAATTCTGCATCTGATATCGGTCGAGGGTAAGGTGTCGGCCGTTTACGCCACTCAGCTGCTGTGACCATTGTAACTGGTAACGCCCGGTATCGATCCCACGCCAATAAGAAATAACATATTGCGTGAACGGCATTTGTTGCTCCAGGGTTTCTTCCCTGGAAAACTCTTCCTCCTCGAACATGTCGCATGCCGAAAACAGTAGAATCATGCTAACCAGGAGTGTAAATAGACTTTTGGGGTAATCCTTCATCTGAAAAAACATTGTATTGTTTGTTTATGGTAAGTAAAGTAAAGTATGGCGGACACAAGGGTGACCATTATTCGTTAATGGCTTGAATACCCGGCAGTATTTGTCCTTCCATGTATTCAAGCAGCGCTCCGCCGCCGGTACTGACATAGCCGACTTTATCGGCCAGGCCCATCTGGCTCACTGCGGCTACCGAGTCACCACCGCCTACCAGTGAAAAAGCACCCCTTGAGGTTGCTTCGGCAATGGCTTCCGCAATGGCTTTGGTTCCACCGGCAAAGTTTGACATCTCAAAAACGCCCATGGGGCCGTTCCATAAGATGGTGTTGGCATGTTGAATCACCGTCGAAAACTTGTTTATGCTTTCCTTGCCGATATCCATGCCGAGCCAACCATCCGGGATATTGTCTGCATTCACCTCCCTGGTGTTGGTGTCATTGGAAAACTCTTCGGCAACAATGGCATCCATGGGGATATGGATTTTAATGCCCTTTTCCCTCGCCGTGGCGATAATTTCACGGGCTGTTTCCAGATAGTCATCTTCACACATGCTGTTACCGATTTTGCCGCCTTTTGCTTTAATAAAGGTAAACATCATGCCACCACCAATTATCAGCTCATCCGCTTTGTCAAGCAGGTTACGGATGATGTCAATCTTGGTGCTGACCTTGGCACCACCGATGATCGCCACATAGGGTTTTTTGGTATCATGCAGCACTTTGTTAATATTGGCAAGCTCATTGGCCATGATGTAGCCAAAGGCCTTGTTTTCCGTAAAAAATTTGGCAACAATGGTAGTCGAAGCGTGTGCCCTGTGGGCGGTGCCAAAAGCGTCATTTACATAGATATCGGCAAGGTCGGCCAGCTTTTTGGCAAATGCTTCATCACCTTTGGTTTCTTCTTTATAGAAACGAAGGTTTTCCAATAAAAGAACCTCACCAGGCTTGAGGTTATCTGCCATCTGTTTGGCTGTATCACCAATACAGTCATCGGCGAACTGCACTTCGGTGTCCAATAACTTGTGAAGATGATCTTTCAGGTGACGAAGTGAGAACTTGTCCTCCGGACCCTCTTTGGGCCGTCCGAGATGCGACATAAGTATTACCGATCCTCCTTCCTGAAGGATCTTTTTGATGGTGGGCACTGCCGCACGCATCCGGGAGTCATCTGTTATCTGAAGATTATCATTCAGCGGGACATTGAAATCAACACGTATCAATACCCGTTTTCCGGACAGTTGTAAATCGTCAATTGTTCTCATAATATACTATTTTAAATGATTGATTTTTCTGACTAAATAAAAATATCAGACGACTACTTGTAAAAGATGATTATTTTTGTAAATCTGTCGTTATGTATGCAAAAATACAATTTTTTATCGTTATGGTAAAGCGTATATACCTGTTGCATATGTTATGTCGTTAATCCAGATGTTGCAAAAAAATATTACCATATGAGACCATATCCAGAGGTTGTCACAAGTAAACTCCCAAACACAGGGACCTCTATCTTTGCCGTCATGTCAGGGCTTGCCCATGAACATGATGCTGTAAACCTTTCTCAGGGATTTCCTGACTTTGACGTATCTCCTGTTTTGATTGAGTTGGTTGCCAGGCATATGCGGGAAGGTCACAACCAGTATGCACCCATGCCCGGGCTTCCCGCCCTGAGAGAGGCTGTCGCCACCAAGACAGCCAGGTTGTATGGAGCGGACTATGATCCGGAGACCGAAATAACCATCACTGCCGGTGCCACCCAGGCTCTCTTTGCTGCCATTTCGGCTTTTGTAAAGGATGAAGATGAGGTAATCGTTTTTGAACCTGCGTATGACAGCTATATCCCTGCCATTAAACTTAATGGTGGTGTTCCCATTGTTTGTAAGCTGGATGCACCCGATTTCCGTATTGACTGGGATGAGGTGCGCGGCCTCATGAATAGCCGGACAAAGATGATCATTATCAATACGCCGCACAACCCCACGGGCACGGTTATGGAGGCAGACGATATGGCAAGGCTTGAAAAGCTTGTTAAAAATACTGGCTTGCTGGTGCTCAGCGATGAGGTATATGAACACATTATCTTCGATAGGAAGGAACATGAAAGTGTTTGTAAATATCCATACCTGGCTGAAAGAAGCCTGATCACCTGCTCTTTCGGGAAAACATTTCATGCTACCGGCTGGAAGACCGGCTATTGCCTGGCGCCGGCCAACCTGATGAAGGAGTTCAGGAAAACCCACCAGTTCATGGTGTTCTGTACAAACACGCCTGTCCAGCATGCCCTGGCCGATTTTTTACAGGACTCATCCAACTACCAGGGGCTGGGCACGTTCTATCAGGCAAAACGTGATTATTTCCTTGATGCCATTAAAGGATCAGGGTTTACCTGCAAACCTGCCGGAGGAACCTACTTCCAGCTCCTGGAATATTCCAATATCAGCCAGGAAGATGAGATGACCTTTGCCCGGGAACTGATCACTAAACACAAGGTCGCCGGTGTGCCCCTGTCCGGATTCTATAACAAGAAAACAAACAATTTGATGCTTCGGTTTTGTTTTGCCAAATCAGAAGAAACACTCCAACAAGCTGCCGATATCTTATGCAAAATGTAAAGGTACATCTGATTCAGTCCCCGCTTTTTTGGGAAGATACAAAGAAAAACCTGGACATGTTTACCGAAAAGGTCCGGGCTGTCAATGATCCGGTAGATTTAATCCTGTTGCCGGAAATGTTTACCACGGGTTTTACGATGGAGCCCCATCATTTGGCTGAGCCGATGGATGGGGAGTCCATGCAGTGGATGCGACGCATGGCCGGGGAAAAGCAGGCTGTGCTGGCGGGAACCATGATCATCAACGAAAATGACCGTTTTTTTAACCGGCTGATCTGGATGCGACCGGATGGTACGTATGCGCATTACGACAAGAAACACCTGTTTACGTATGCCGGTGAGAATAAAAATTATACGCCGGGGACGGAAAAGCTGATTGTGGAATTGCAGGGCTGGAAGATCATGCCGATTATCTGTTACGACATGCGCTTTCCGGCCTGGTGCCGAAACAGCTATGATCCGGATTCCGGGTTTGCTTATGATTGTATCCTGAATGTGGCTAACTGGCCGGGGAGCCGGAGTCACGCCTGGCGAATATTACTCATGGCCCGTGCCATAGAAAACCAGGCTTATATGATCGGGGTGAACCGTATTGGTACCGATGGCAACGACATTTCCTATACAGGTGATTCGGCGGTAATAAGTCCAAAAGGGGAGAACCTGTCAAACATCATGCCTGACCAGGAGACTTCCGAAACCGTTGTAATGCCACGCTGCCAGCTCGACAGCTTCAGGGATGCATTCAGGCCATGGGCCGACTGGGACACATTCAGGTTGGGCTAATGCCTGGCATGGCCTCGCACAGGAGCTTGTCTGTCAATCAGCCACAGTGAAAATATATGCCTGTCTGTCAATCAGCAACAGGGAAAATATATGCTTGTCTGTCAATCAGCCACAGTGAAAATATATGCCTGTCTGTCAATCAGCCACAGTGAAAATATATGCCTGTCTGTCAATCAGCCACAGGGAAAATATATGCTTGTCTGTCAATCAGCCACAGGGAAAATAGATATGGGTGTGATAAAATGATGGATCACCCGGGAGCCACGATTCTGTTTGTCCGAAAAACCGGGAATTAAATCATGTCCACCTCCAGGCGCAGGTTTTCGATAATGAATTGTTGCCTGTCGGGGGTGTTTTTGCCCATGTAAAAGCTTAATATCTCGTTCAGACTAAGGTCTTTGCGCAGGATGACCGGATCAAGGCGGATATTTGACCCGATAAAACGACTGAATTCATCCGGGGATATCTCCCCAAGGCCTTTAAAGCGGGTTACCTCTGGTGAAGCGCCCAGCGATTTTACCGCCTGATCTTTTTCCTGGTCGGAATAGCAATACAGGGTTTTCTTTTTGTTCCGAACCCGGAAAAGCGGGGTTTGCAGGATATAGAGATGCCCGTTCTTGACCAGGTCAGGAAAAAACTGCAGGAAGAAAGTAAGCAGTAACAGCCGGATATGCATGCCATCCACATCGGCATCGGTAGCAATAACAACGTTGTTGTAGCGCAGGTTTTCAATCCCGTCTTCAATATTTAAAGCCGCCTGCAGCAGGTTGAATTCTTCATACTCGTAAACGATTTTTTTTGATAAACCAAAGCTGTTAAGTGGCTTCCCTTTCAGGCTGAAAACCGCCTGGGTGTTGGCATCCCGGGCCTTGGTAATTGAACCGCTGGCTGAATCGCCCTCCGTGATAAACAAGGTTGTCTCAAGCCGGCTGGGATTGTTGTCGTTATAATGAATGCGACAGTCACGAAGCTTTTTGTTGTGCAGGCTGGCTTTTTTTACCCGTTCTTTGGCCAGCTTTTTGATGCCTGCCATGTCTTTCCTGTCTTTTTCGGATTGCAGGATTTTTTTCAGCAGGGCATCAGCCACCTCCGGATTCATGTGAAGGTAGTTATCCAACCGTCGTTTCAGGATGTCGGCAATATAGTTACGGATGGTAGCGCCGCCGGGCTCCATATGCTGAGAACCAAGCTTTGTCTTCGTCTGTGATTCGAACACCGGTTCCTGTACCTTAATGCTCATCGCAACCATCAGCGAAGTTTTGATATCATTCGCATCAAAATCTTTTTTATAAAACTCCCTGATGGTTTTGTTGAGGCTTTCCCGGAAGGCTGCCTGGTGTGTACCGCCCTGTGTGGTATGTTGTCCGTTCACAAAAGAATAATATTCTTCACTGTATTGACTGGTACTGTGTGTGAAAGCAAACTCGAGTTCTCCTTCATGAATGTGAATAACCGGATAACAAACGGGGGTGTCTATGGACCGGTTTAACAGGTCGAGCAAGCCATTTTTGGAATGAAGCCGTTTGCCGTTAAAGATAATGGTAAGGCCGCGGTTAAGGAACACATAATTCCATAACAGTTCCTCAATGTACTCTTCAATAAACCTGAATTTACCAAATATGGTCTCATCCGGCTCAAATGTAACGATCGTCCCGGTACGATCACTGCTTGTATCGATGTCGTGATCCTGCGTGAGGCTCCCCATACGGAAGTCGGCGGTTTTACGCTGCCCTTCCCGTATCGATTCTATCTTAAAAGATTGGGAGAGGGCGTTCACCGCCTTGGTACCCACGCCGTTCAACCCGACTGTTTTCTTAAATACTTTGCTGTCATACTTGGCGCCGGTGTTAATACGGGAGGCGCAGTCCACCACCTTGCCGAGCGGAATTCCGCGCCCGTAATCACGTACAGTAACCTGCCGCTCATTGATGGTGACTTCGATGGTTTTGCCATACCCCATGACAAACTCGTCAATGGCATTGTCAATCACTTCTTTGATCAGCACATAAATGCCATCATCCTGGGAGGCGCCGTCGCCCAGCTTGCCAATATACATACCCGGACGCATCCGTATGTGCTCTTTCCAGTCGAGCGTGCGTATGGTGTCTTCAGAGTACTTTTCTATCATTGTTGTGCTTGCAGTTTACCTGCAAAGATACAAATATTGCCTGCACCTGTTAAACGGGAACCCGTTTGTTCATAAAATTTGCCGTTTGATCCCGAAAACTGACCTAACGCTGAATGGTAAGGAAGATTGTTTGTATTTGACCGACGACTGTTGTATATTTGAGTATAAAGGCAGTGTCATGATCTCAGAAGAGAATAACCATAATGAAGTAAACGACAACCTCGGACAATATGGGAAACCAGTTAGTTTTGAGGAAGATCGCAAAAGGAATTTCACGCAAAACAACTATTTCACAATGGCTGTAAACAGGCCAGGTCCTGTTTCGGCCGCTGACTGCCGTAAGAATCAGTATGTGGCCGGACTTGGCCGGCCA
>JAWLDT010000037.1:0-19762 GCA_041686485.1 Bacteroidales bacterium
CTGATTAAAAGTTTAATCCCTGCTAAACCGCTTTCAATAGCATGAATCATTTTTCTGTATGATTTATTGTCTATGCATACTGCGAAAACCGAAAAGAAAAATATTTATTACCGCGATTTTTCTTTTGTTGAAACCACGAAAAGCCAATTTTTTGCTGCCAGGGAACGGTTTCGACAAGATATCATTAGTGGATTATTAACATCCGGAGTGCCAGTGCATGAAGACACCGATTTAGACAGAGCACAGAAAAACATGCTGCGCAGAAACAATCCTATAGAACTTATAGTTGAATAGCACGATTTTTGTTGTGTGAAAATATTAAAAAATGGCATGAAAGTCCTTTTGCTTTCATTATCGGTCTTTGTTTTACCCTTTTACGCCGGTATGGCTCAAACCACACTGGAAGGAACCGTAACAAACACCGACGGCGAAGCCCTGCCCAACATCAACATCCTGATATACCCCGCCGGGAGCAATGTGCTGATCGCCTTTGCCGTAAGCAACAGCAACGGTGGTTTTCAGGCCTTGGTGCGCAGCGCATCCGACAGCCTCGATATTGAAACCAGCTCCATACACTACCGCAACGAGCGGCGCACCTTCGCAAATACCTCCCAAAACCTGCAATTCGAACTGGAGTCCGAGGTCACACAACTGGAAACTTTCACAATTAAAGCCCCTCCCATTGAACAGCGCGGCGATACCATCAGCTATCTGGTAAGCAGTTTTGCAGGCGAAGAAGACAGGGCCATAAGGGATGTACTGAGGCGGATGCCGGGCATCGAAGTAGAGGCCGGCGGCCGTATCCTGTACCAGGGCGAACCCATCCAGAAGTTTTATGTAGAAGGCCTGGATCTGATGGGCGGGCGCTATGGGCTGATCAGCAACAATATGCCACACCGATCGGTCACTTCCGTAGAAATACTGGAAAACCACCAGCCCATCCGCATCCTGGAAAAACGCGTGCCCTCACATCGCGCATCCTTGAACTTAAGACTAAAACGCGACATTACCACCACCGGTACTGCACAACTCGGTAGTGGCCTCGAACCCTGGTTGTGGGATGCCAACATCACCCCCATGATGTTTACCAAAAATTTCCAGGTAGCAGCCTCTTACCAGGCCAACAACGCCGGCAATGATGTGTCAAAACAACTCCATACCCTTACCTTGCGGTCACTGATGCGTCAAATGGAAGGACCGCGCGATAACCCCAATATTCTGAACATACAAACCATGAGCCCGCCCGACTTTTCCGAAAACCGCTACCTCGACAACAACATACACCTCGGAAATGCCAACGCACTGACCCGGATCAGCAACGACTTTCAACTAAGGGCCAACCTGTTTTATATCAATGATACCCAGCAACAGAAAGGCAATGTGTTTCGCACACTCTACACACCGGCAGACACCCTGCTGTTTGTCGAAACACTGGAAAACGAGATCAAAAACAACTATCTCCAGGGAGAATTTACACTGACCCGAAACGTAAAGGACAACTACCTGGAGAATAAGCTGAAGTTCCAGTCGCACTGGGATAAGCGCAGTGGCGTGCTGGACAGTGACGAAGAGCTGATAGGGCAGTCGCTCGATCATCCGTTCCGTGCAGTATCAAACGAGTTGCGATCAGTCAATCCGGTCGGAGATTACCTGGTGGAGTTCATTTCGCATGTGTCATGGGACCGCAGCCCGCAAAGCCTCCGGGTGAGTCCGGGCCGTTTCGAAGAACTGCTGCATCAGGGCGAAAGCTATGACCATACACTGCAGGAAGTCAGGATACAAAGATTCTTTGCCAACCATTCGGCAGGATTTTCATTTGGGTGGCGACGCTTTTCCTTTTCTCCGCGGGTTGGCTTTGCTTACCGGACACTTGACCTTGACTCCGGTATTTACACAGGGGATGATGATTACAACTCTGCTGCAGAAGGACCTTTTACAAACTCCCTGAGGGGAAAGCATGCCAGAACCTACCTGGAAACCGAGGTCACCTACCGGTACGGCGACCTTACCGTAACGACCGATTTGCCATTTAGCCTGCAGCGTCTTGATCTGCAAGATGAAGCGCTGGATCAGGGGCAGGACATCAACCGCCTGCACTTCGACCCCAGGCTGAGAATAAACTACCAGATCTCCGGATTCTGGCGGGTAAGGGGCTCCTATCGCTATTCCAACAACCTGGGCAACATGGACGACATGCATTACGGTTTTTTGATGAAAAACTACCGCAGCATCCAACAAAACGCAGCCCCAATTCAGGAAACCACAAGCCATGTTGCTTCCGCTTCGCTCATGCACCGCAACCCCATTACCTCTTTTTTTAACTCCATTAGCTATTTTTACAGCGTCAACAATTACAATCTTGTTTACAGCAGCCAGGTACTGGAAAACGGCAGCACCATCCGGGAGGCTTTTGAGATGCCCAACACCGGATATTCGCATAATATTTCGGGCCGCAGCAGCAAATATTTCAGCGATTTGCGCTCAACCTTTACCCTGCGGGGCACATACAGCCTGAACGAACGGATGTCGTTAGTGAACGATGAGCTGTTTGACTCGCGCAACCGGCTGTTCAATGCAAGTCCGCAGGTTAACACCCGCATCACCCAGTGGCTGCGGACAGAATACCGTGCCAACCTCAGCTATATACAAACGCACATGCAGGGCGGGCGCAAAAACAACATTTCCATGCTGCGCCATTTCCTGGATATTCATGCCTTCTACGCCGATGGTCATTATCTAGGCTTGTCTACCGAATACTATCGTCACGAAAACAACGAACACTATTTTATGGATTTGCTTTACCGGTTTACCATCAGGCGACATAATGTAGATGTGGAGGCCCGCTGGCTCAACATCTTTAACACGGATACCTACATTACCTGGCAAACCGGCCCGTATTCGCTGGTCGAATCTACTTACCTGCTGCGGCCTTCACAGCTTTTTCTCTCTGCCCGCTTTAGTTTTTGATGTTTTACGTTGTACAAGCAGTCTTCTCTGCAGAAGTCTGTGGTTGCTTCCCGGTTATTAGGGTTTTATTATATTTGCTGGTCGGCGTATTCCTTACTCTGGCGACCGTCTTAACTATCAATTACAATTATCTGCCAATCTTTTCCGCGTACTCAATAATTGCTCCGGCCACATTCTCATCAGTGATCTTCTCGATACCTTTCAGGCTGCTATTGCCATTGCCTTACATAAAAGTGAGCAGCATCCGGCAACAATTTCCAGGAAAAATGCAGTAAAAGGATAAAGTCGTTACCGGGTAAATGTTTGGCAAATTGTTGGGCAAATAAAAAACAAACCCCTCACAAAATCCTTGTAAGGGGCTGTTTTTCAAGTGACTCCGCCAGGATTCAAACCTGGAACCTTCTGATCCGTAGTCAGATGCTCTATTCAATTAAGCTACGGAGCCGTTTGCGGGTGCAAATATACATATTTTTTGGAAAACTCAGACAAGAATCCGGCATTTTTTCCCTGTGAGAGGAACTAGTGCCGTGTCAATGCTATTGTGTCAATTAAGTCGCATAGTATAAAGAAAAAGATCAGGATTTGGGCCGGCTAACGTAGCGTTGACATGACACCAGCTATAAATGTATCCGGTAAAAATTGTATTTTTGTTCCCATTGTAAAAACATAAGTTACGCTGATATGGAATCTACAGACTTTGCCATAGGTGCCAAAGTAGAACACCCCACCTTCGGGGAAGGGGTCGTGACCAAAAAAACGATGACCACCACACGGGTTTTCTTCCTGCATAAGGGAGATAAAGAGATTGCCAATAACTTCGCAGACCTGAAGCTTGTCGAAGAGTCTCATGCCGGTTCGGAAGGCGGTGGTGGCGGCGACCAGATCAGCCTGGATGACCTCGAAAAGGTGTTCTCCAACGTGCTGCGCCGCTATGCCGATTTTCCGGAAGAGGTGGAAATGGCCGACCGCTGGAAAAAAGGGAAGATGATCCTTAAACCGGGTTCCGACCAGCTTCAGCCCAAAGAGATCCCAATCGATATGTTCTTTAAGAAGATCGTCCTGGTACGTGACCGCCTGCGTGTCCTGGAACAACGTATCAATGGCAGCGAAAACCTCGATGAACAGGAGAAAGTGAACCTGCAACAGTATATTACCCGCATCTACGGCTCACTCACTACCTTTAATGTGCTGTTTAAATACAAAGAGCAGCATTTTGTAGGGGAACGAGGGACTGAATGAGGAGGAGGTTCTCCCACTCCTTTCCCAACCATTTATTCCTTCATGGCGGATGACGGAATAACGCCTTTCTTCGTATTATTTACCGTTTGGAAAGCCTGCTGGTAGCCGGTATAGCCGGAGTTTCCTCCCATGGAACGAAGGATATGGATGCGCTCTTCGAGGGGGGGATGGGTGCTCGACAGGTTGCTCAGGCGCTGACCTTTTTTCTTCAGCGGGTTGGCAATGTACATCGGGGCCATCGACTTGTTGGCTACCTGCAGATCGGCCGTCGATTGCTGGATTTTGCTTAACGCAGATGCCAGTCCTTCGGGGTAGCGGGTCAGACGGGCGGCTGATGCATCCGCCAGGTATTCGCGCTTGCGTGAAACAGCGAGGTATAGCAGGCGTATGGCAATCGGTGCCAGGATAGCAAAAGCCAGGGCGATGATCAACATGACGATGTTGCCTTTCCCCTTGCCGCCACCGCCACCGCCGCGCCGGGCTCCTCCGAATATCAGACTTCGTAAAAAAATATGCGAAATAATGGCCACGGTACCTACCATAATGGTGGCCAGGGTCATGTAGCGAATGTCGCGGTTGATGATGTGCGACATCTCATGGGCGATGACGCCCTGCAGCTCGTCACGGTTCATCATATTGATCAGCCCGGTGGTGACGGCTACGACGCTTTTCTCGGGTTTCATGCCGGCGGCAAAGGCATTCGGAGCAGGGTCGTCGATCACATATACCTTCGGGGTGGCAGGCATGCCGGCAGCCAATCGCATCTCTTCGACAATATTATATAGCTGGGGGTAGTCGTCGTGACCCACTTCCTGCGCATTGTTCATACGCAGCATGATTGACTTCCCGGAGGAGAAGGCGACGATAAGCATGATAAAATAGATCGCCAGGGCAAGGATGATACCGGCAAAGCCGCCTTCAGGGTCTATGGCCGTTCCGATAACATAGCCGAGCAGGACCAGTACCACGCCCATAATCATAAGCAACAGCATCGAACGGCGCTGGTTCTTTCGAATAACTTCCCACATAGTCAGTAAATCTTATTAAAACGATACTTGCGGTGTTTCACGCTCTTCCGGACTTTCCAGTTCAAAATAGTCCTCTTTTTGAAAGCCAAACAACGAAGCGGTGATGTTTGTTGGAAACATCTCTATCTTGTTGTTGTAGAACAACACCTGGTCGTTAAAATTTTGCCTGGCAAAAGAGATTTTATTTTCTGTTGATGTGAGCTCTTCCTGCAACGACAAAAAGTTCTGGTTGGCTTTCAGATCAGGGTAGTTTTCTACGGCTACCTTCAGGTTACCCAGGGCGGACGTTAGCTTTCCCTCTGCCTGGGCTTTTTCTGCCACGCCTGAGGCTTGCATGGCCTCTGTACGCATGCGGGTGACGTTTTCAAGGGTCTCCTGTTCGTGCTTCATGTATCCCTTGACTGTTTCGATTAGATTGGGAATCAAGTCGTAACGACGTTTTAGCTGGACATCGATCTGTGACCATGCATTTTTTACCTGGTTCCGCAGTTTTACCAGCCGGTTGTACATGCTGATGAAAAACAAAATCAGGATGACGGCCAGGGCGATAATGATAATGGTTGAAGTTGACATAACCGGTCTTTTTTAGTTTTGACAAATATACAATTAATAATCATCATATTGAACGACAGCTTTTCGTCTCCAGCGGCCTGTCCGGTAGTAAACATAGGCGGCCAGCAGGCCAAATACCCATGCCGTGGGAATGCCCCACCAGATACCTTCTGAGCCAAATCTTTCCGACAGGAAGTGGGCGGCTGGAATCCGGAGGAGCCACAGGGATATGAGGGTGATAAACATGGGCACCAGGGTGTCGCCGGCACCGCGCATGACAGCCTGGGTAACGAACATGCCCGAAACGACCACATAAAAGGAGCTGACAATCACCAGGTAATTGTACCCGATGGCAATAACTTCGGGATCTCCGGTAAAAACGGCCATCAGGGAGCGACCAAAAAGCCAGATAAGTACTGTGGCAACCACCGATAACCCTGTGGTCATGGCCAGGGTGGCTCGCAGTCCTTGTCTGACCCGCTCCGGACGGTTGGCTCCCAGGTTTTGTCCCACGAAAGTGGTGAGCGCCATGGCAAAGTTCATGGCCGGCAGGATGGCAAAAGAGTCAAGCCGCCAGGCGATGGTATAGGCGGCAATGGTGTTGGTGCCGAAACGGTTAACAATACTGATAAGGGCCATGGCGCCAAGGGCTACAAAGGTGTGTTGTACGCCGGTCGGGATGCCGATCCGAAGGCTCTTCATAAAGATATCCCGGTCGAATACCAAGCCCCGGATGGTAAAACGGATGAGCTTGTGGGTGTGGTTCAGGTAGATGATCGATAAGATGAATGCAATACCCTGGGCCAATACCGTTGCAAAAGCCACGGCACCAATGCCCCAGCCAAACCCCAGGACAAACAGCAGGTCAAAGCCTATATTTAATAATGTTGAAATGATCAGGAAGTACAGGGGCGTTCGCGAATCTCCCAGTCCGCGCAGAATGGCACTGGTTGCATTGTATCCGAACAACAGGATAAGGCCGCTGGCAAAGACGCTGAAATACAGACTTGCGTCGGCAATGAGGTGATCGGGTAACCCGATAAGCCGGAAGATGTCACTAATAAATATAAGTCCGAGGGTTGTCAGCACGATGGAAGCAAAAAAAAGGTAAACAAAGGTGGTGTCAATCGCCCGCCTGACTGCTTCATAGTCTTTGGCTCCGTAGTATTGGGCAATGATGATGTTGGTACCCGCCGTCACACCAATCACCAGGGAAATCAATACAAACAATACGGGAAAAGAAGCACCGGCTGCCGCTAACGCATCTGTGCCGATGTACTGCCCGATGATGATGGTGTCTACAATATTATAGAGTTGCTGGAATATGTTTCCCAGCAGCATGGGCAGGGCGAAAACGAATATTTGACGGGCTACCGGCCCCTTACTTAAATCCCGCATCCATATTTTTTTTGCAAAGGTAGGGTTTTCTAATGGCTGGCCTTCTTCCTTTCAGATTTCGCCTTTCGGCTTTGACATTTGACTCTTTTGGTCTTCATGAAACAATCAAACAAAAAAAACGTACATTTGTTTGTATTATGTAATTTGTGGCCTTTAACACTTATGGCATATGGATGTTTCCGTGGTGGTGCCGTTGTTTAATGAAGAAGCTTCTGTCCCTGAACTTGTCTCCTGGATCGTAGAAGTGATGGATGCCAACGGCTTTTCCTATGAGGTACTGCTTGTTGACGATGGCAGCCGTGACAATTCCTGGGCTGTTGTGGCAGAGCAGGCCCAACAAAATCCAGCGGTTCATGGCATCCGTTTCCGGCGCAATTATGGCAAAGCTGCGGCGCTCAATGAGGGCTTCCGTCATGTGAAAGGGGAGGTGGTGATCACCATGGATGCCGACCTCCAGGATAGCCCGGAGGAGATCCCGGCGCTGGTGGACATGATCCGTAAAGAGGATTACGACCTGGTTAGTGGCTGGAAAAAGAACCGGCACGATCCGCTCTCCAAAACCATCCCGACGAAAATTTTTAACCGGGTTACCCGCATGGTATCGGGTATCCGGCTGCACGACTTTAACTGCGGCCTGAAAGCTTATAAACGGAAAGTGGTCAAGTCGATCGAGGTGTATGGGGAGATGCATCGCTATATCCCGGTTCTGGCAAAACGGGCCGGATTCACCCGTATCGGGGAAAAAGTGGTACAACACCAGGCCCGCAAGCACGGGAAGACGAAATATGGGTTTGATCGCTTCTTTAAAGGCTTTCTCGATCTGATATCCATCAGTTTTGTGACACGCTTCGGGCAGCGCCCCATGCACCTGTTTGGCCTGCTGGGCACCATCCTTTTTATGGCCGGCTTCCTTATTGCGCTTTACCTGGCTTACGGACGCCTGATCCTGTTGGAGTACCAGATGACCGAACGACCGCTGTTCTATTTTGGTCTCCTGGCCATGATCCTTGGTACACAGCTTTTTATAGCTGGTTTCCTGGGGGAGATGATCACCCGAAACTCCCCCGACAGGAACAAGTACCATATCGAATCCAAAACCAGTGGTCTCAAATGACAGTTCCTCGCTGTTAAGACCCGGGTATTGTGTCTCCGGCAAAAATTGTACTTTTGAGCATTGCAAATGAACCTCGACTGTTTTGGCCAGGATTGTACTATTGGGCTCAGCCCACCCGCTGCGGGGAGGTGGATTGGCTACCTTTAACGAAAGGCTGGCCCGGGCTTTTATGGAACAGGGCCACGAGGTAACCATCTACACCTTTTCCCTGCAATATCCGGGAGTGTTGTTTCCAGGTAAATCGCAATATTCTGATGATCCCCCACCGGCTGATCTCGACATCAGAATCCGGGTTAACAGCATCAATCCGGTCAACTGGTATCAGGTGGGGCACGAGCTTAAGCGCCTTCAGCCCGACCTGCTCATCATCAGGTACTGGTTGCCTTTCATGGCGCCCTGCCTGGGCACAATTGCCGCTATCACCAAAAAGAACAAGCATACAAGGGTCATCACTATCGCAGATAATGTCATTCCCCATGAGAAACGACCGGGTGATACCCGGCTGACAAAGTATTTCCTGAAACGGGTGCATGCTTCCGTTTCCATGTCGGATACCGTACGAAAAGACCTGCTTCATTTGGGTGTTAGTCCCGACACTATCAGTTTTTGCCCGCACCCGCTGTACGATAATTTTGGACCAGCCGTGAGCAGGGAAGAGGCCCGCAGGGTCTTAAAACTGGATGCGAATGACAAGTTGCTGCTCTTTTTTGGCTTTATACGTGATTACAAAGGCCTGGACTTATTGTTAGAAGCCCTTGCCAAAAAGGAAGTCACAGACTTGCCGGTAAAACTCCTGGTGGCCGGGGAATTCTATACCGATGCCAGGCCCTATTACCAACTGGCAGAGCGCCTGGGAATCACCGGCCACATCATCTGGCATACCGATTTTATCCCTAATGATAGGGTAAAGTACTATTTTTGTGCAGCTGATCTGGTCGCACAACCCTATAAAAGTGCCACGCAGAGTGGTGTCACACAGGTTGCCTATCATTTTGAAAAACCCATGCTGGTAACCAATGTAGGCGGATTGCCTGAGATGGTGGCCGACGGTAAAGCAGGGTATGTCGTTAATCCTGATGCGGATGCAATTGCTTCAGCCATTTTGGCGTTCTTTCATGATGATAACACTGCGCCATTCCGGGATACATTAAAAGAAGAGAAAAAACGTTTTTCATGGGACCGCCTCGTAGATACCTTGTTTACAATGGCCGACCGAAACAGGATTGGATAATATGGATGTAAAGAAACAGATGGCCGGATCGGTAAAGCTGATCAGCCAGATACAGGACGATGAAATGCTGATCGGCAGTTTGCAGGATACCATAAGCTTGCTGCTGGAGACCTATCGCCGCGACGGAAAGGTATTATTTTGCGGGAATGGCGGTAGCGCTGCTGATGCGCAGCACCTGGCCGCCGAACTGAGTGGCTGTTTTTACCTGGATCGCGAGCCACTGAATGCCGAAGCCCTGCATGTGAATACCTCCTTTATAACGGCAACAGCCAATGACCACGGTTTTGAGGTGATCTACGAACGTTTGGTGAAAGCATCCGGAAAACCAGGGGATGTCCTGATGGCTTTTTCGACTTCCGGTTTGTCACCCAATATTATTCGGGCATTACAGGCAGCTAAAGAACTGAATATGAAAACGATAGGATTTACCGGACAGGGTGGCGGCCATATGCCCGAATGGTGCGATATTGTTTTTCATGTGCCGTCAGTGGATACCCCCCGAATTCAAGAGGTCCATATGTTACTTGGACATATTATTTGTGAAAACGTAGAATCCATGTTGTTTGATAAAGAATGAAGGACCAGGCTCCCCGTATAATGCTCAATGACCAGACCCTTTTTCTGGATCGCGACGGCGTGTTGAATGAACGTCCGGGAGAGGGGTATGTGACTACTGTTGGGGATTTTCACTGGCTGGCCGGGAGCCTGGAAAGCATGGTCAGACTGGCAGACCGGTTTCGCCGTATTATTGTGGTAAGCAATCAGCAGGGAATCGGGAAGGGCCTGATGGATCATGAAGCGGTTGAAACCATCCATAAACGAATGATACAGGATGTGGAGCGGGCCGGTGGGCGAATTGATTTGGTTTTGTACGCCGGCGGGTTACGGCATTCAGACAGTTTTCGCAGAAAACCGGGGCCCGGGATGGCCCTGGAAGCTTGTCAAACGTTTCCGGATATCCGATTTGACAACTCCGTGATGGTGGGTGATACCTTCCGCGATATGTTGTTCGGCTCCCGGCTTGGAATGCAAACGGCCCTCGTAACCCACAATCAGGAGCTGCCAGCTCAGTATGGCTACCTGGCCGATTTTCGTTTTGCCAGCCTGTATGATTTCACTACTTTTATAATGAACAATTATAGTTATATATATTATTAATTATAACATAGGCAGCTTTCTATTTCCTGATAGAATAAACAAGCCGGATTAATGCAAAAACAGCGAGAGGAGATCATGAGTAAATCACGTGTACTAATGGCGATGAGTGGTGGTCTGGATAGCAGTGTTGCCGCGATGATGCTGTTAGAGCAGGGCTATGACCTGGTCGGGATTACCATGAAGACCTGGGAGTATGGTCATGCAGACGCTTCCGGAAAAGAGACCGGCTGCTGCAGCCTTGATTCCATTCATGACGCACGCCACCTGGCAGTTAGCATGGGCTTTCCGCATTATGTGCTTGATATCCGGGATGAGTTTAATAAGTACATCGTTGACGACTTTATTGATCAGTATATGAAAGGCCGGACGCCCAACCCCTGTGTCCTCTGTAATACGCATATTAAATGGGATGCACTGCTGAAAAGGGCGGATCAGCTGCATTGTGACTATATTGCAACCGGTCATTATGCGCGTGTCCGGCAGGAGGGTGGACGTTTTATCCTCTCCAAAGGAGCTGATCCTGAAAAAGACCAGAGCTATGTCCTTTGGGGTTTGTCTCAGGACTTCCTGGCACGCACGCTATTTCCATTGGGAGATTACACAAAACCCGAAATACGGGAACTGGCCAGGAAAGCTGGTTTTCAGGAAATTGCCGACAAAAGAGAAAGCTATGAGATCTGCTTTATTCCGGACAATGACTACCGCGGGTTTTTGCGCCGCAATGTGCCTGATATCGAAAACCGGATCACCGAAGGAGATTTTGTGGATAAACAGGGAAACATCCTGGGAAAGCATAAAGGATACCCGTTTTATACCATCGGTCAGCGTAAAGGATTAAATGTTGCGGTGGGAGAACCCCTCTATGTAACCGGGATCAATCCGGAAACCAATACAATTGTCCTTGGCAGGAAAGAAGATACCTTAACCGATCGTTTTGACATCAGTGGTTTTAACCTGATTAAATACACTTCCCTACCCGAAACCCTTACCGTGGATGTGAAAATTCGGTACAAACATCCCGGACAGGCTGCAACAATAACACCAGGTCCGGATTCTTCCCGTGTTCATGTCTCACTGCACAAACCCGTTTCTGCCGTTACGCCCGGTCAATCCGCCGTTTTATACGACAAATATGATGTTATTGGCGGTGGATTTATTGAACCCCCTTCATCATAACGCCTGAGAATCGTTTATATTAATGTCTCCAATAGGAGGGAAAGGTATATGCTATTCTCAGAAGCCGAATCTATCCTGAAAAAAGTAATTCATCTGTAAACCATGATGTCATCCACGCAATGGCATTGTTGTTCACAATTCTTTATTGTTTACATTTTGCATGTTATTTACAAATGTACTTTATGGTAACAAACGTAAACGATCAATAGAATTCACAATTGTTACTATAAGTTTACAAATAACATATTAACAATGTAGATTACTCTTAAATAGTGGGTTATGTTATATGTTTACAAGTGTAACATTGTTAATAATGTATACTACTGAAGCAAATCCTGAAAAATATAAACAGGTAATAATTTAATAACATTTAATATGCACATAATCAGTATTTTATGTTTATTATATTAAGTATACGTTTAGATAATATATAATATCTGGTCTGATATAGAAATAGACTGTTATATAAACCTTTAATAATTGAAATACAATTATATATAACATTTGAATAAAGTAATAGTTGAATATATGAGCATGTTTACAAATGTGTACCATCAACTTTTTCAAAATTTTTTAAGTTGTTCAGCAATGTTTTTTGTATTTTTACACATATGTAAATTTGTTGTGATAGGTGATTACCATGATGATTGAACGGATTAAACAGATTCTTTCAGAAAAACAATTATCAGCATCCCGTTTGGCTGATATGATTGGTGTACCGCGGTCTACGATTTCACATATTTTATCTGGTCGCAATAACCCGAGTCTTGAGTTTGTCCAGAAGATCCTGGATACTTTTCCGGATATACGATCTGAATGGCTGGTCAGGGGTCAGGGTTTGATGACCATTGAATCTGCTGCCAGGGACGAAGAGCCGGCTGTTTATCAAACTAGAGGCAAGTCGGGGCAGCAGGATATGTTTGCATCCATGGGCGAACAGCCCTCATCTGATCGTCATGTGGATCAACGATCGGAACGTGATCCGGAGAATCGTGACCATCCACCCTCTTCCCCGGCAAGCATGACTGGTGTTTCTCGCCAGCGACATGAGGCTGATGCTCCAGGAAAGCAGCAATCCCCGGAGGACTCTTCCGAAGGTGTTTCTGCACAGGCGGTTTCCGCTAAAGATCCATTATCAGGACAAGTGGCTACAAATACCAACAATGACAATAGTCATGCGGACAGTAAAACGCGTGGACTTAGCAGTAAGGCATCCGGCTCTCCGCAAAGACGTATGATCAGACTGGTTGCCTTGTATGATGATGGCTCTTTTTTTGAATATCTGCCGGCTGAATAATACTGAACGGGGGAGTTTGACTGTATTTTTCTTACCTTTGTTCTCTTGTAAAGAATAAATCAGGGGATTTGGATAAAAAGCGGATAAACAAGCTTGCCAGTTTTCTGGCTGATAAGGCGCAAAGCATAGGTATCATCGTTCATGCCAGTCCCGATGGTGATGCCATAGGCTCGTCGCTGGGCTTATATGCGTATTTGCGCAACCTGGGTTTTTCCAGCGTGTATGTAATCGCACCTGATCCTTATGCCTCCTTTCTTCACTGGATGCCTGGCAATGACCAGGTTATCATTGCTGAAAAACAGATGCAGTACGTTACCGGTATCATTGCGGATGCCGATTTGCTCTTTTGTCTGGATTTCAATGGTTTCAGCCGTACAAATAACCTGGAGAAAGCCCTCACCGATAGCCCTGCGAAGAAAATCATGATTGACCACCACCCGCAGCCGGAGAATGGTTTTGATATTTGTTTTTCTGACACCTCACCCAGCAGTACGGCCGAAATGGTGTACGAAGTGATCACCGCCATGGGTGACGAGGAAGCGATTACCCTGGAGATGGCACAATGCTTATATACCGGTATCGTCACTGACACAGGGTCTTTCTCGTATGGTTGTAACAATCCGCGCACCTATGAGATTACAGCACGGCTGATCGAAAAAGGTGTGGACGGAGCGTATCTGCACCGCCTCATTTATAGTACCTATAGCGTTGAGCGGATGCGTTTGCTGGGGTATTGCCTCAGCAGCAAGCTGTTTGTGCTTGAACAGTATCATACCGCTTATATCAGTCTGACGCAGGATGATCTGAAACGTTTTAATCATCAGGAAGGTGATACCGAGGGAATTGTGAATTATGCCCTGAGTATTGAAGGCATGAAGCTGGCTGCCTTGTTTACCGAAAAGGATGACCATGTGAAAGTGTCATTCAGGTCAGCTGGTGAGGTGGACGTGAATCTTCTGGCCAGGAATCACTTTAACGGCGGTGGCCATAAAAATGCAGCAGGTGGTAAATATTTTTCCGGTCTTGCGGACACCCTTGCTTATTTTGAAACGTTGGTAAAGAAAGAAATGGATTGATTATGAAACTGTCAGGTAGCTTGAGACATATGTTGGCCGGTTGTTGCCTGGCGATGGTGAACAAATACCCGGAAGGGCAACCCTGATTTACCGGGTTGACGTTCTGGAACTCAATTAATAGTAATTATAAAAAGCGAGATTATGACAATGAACAATGTAAAATTAGTAATGATTCTGTTGGTTGCTGCCATCTTTGCGGCCTGCGAAATGGCAGGAAACAAATCCTACCAGGAAACGGAAAGCGGTCTCAAATACCTGTTTCATGAGGAAGTTGACGGTGAAGAACCTGAGATGAACAACATTTTGAGTATGAATATGAGCTATCGCGTTGAAGATAGTGTTTTGTTTGACAGCCGCGATACGGACATGCCGATGTTTCTGGAGTTGATTGAACCACAGGGTGGTGACATCTATGAAGGCTTTTCGATGATGACGGTTGGTGACAGTGCCTCATTCAAGGTGGATGCAGAGCAATTTTTCCTGGAAACCGCCGGTATGCCCGAAATGCCACCCTTTATAGAGCCCGGCAGTGAACTGGTTTTTGAGGTACGTATGCTTGAATCCATGAACGAAGAGGAGTTTGCCGAAGAGCAACAGCGTATTATGGAAGAGCAAATGGAGGCTGATATGGAACGGGCCGATCAGGAAGAAGGGTTGATGCTGGCTTATCTTGAAGAAGAGGGTATCAATGCAGAACCTACCGAAAGTGGTCTGTATTATGTACAGGAAGAAGCGGGCGATGGACCGGAGGTGCAATCCGGTGATATGGTTGCTGTCCATTATGAGGGCCGTCTGCTGGACGGAACAGTCTTTGATTCTTCTCACGACAGAGACGAACCGATTGAATTTACCGTGGGTCAGGGACAGGTTATCCCCGGCTGGGATGAAGGTGTAGCCATGATGCAGGTTGGTGAAAAAGCTAAACTGATCATTCCTTCTCATCTGGCATATGGCGATCAGGGCGCCGGACAGGTTATCCCGCCATACAGCACCCTGGTATTTGAAGTGGAGATCATAGAGATCGTTGATCCTTCCTAACTGACAGAACATGAAAAAGAACCTCCCATATCCTACAGCTTTATGCAAAATGAAAAACAGGTTACCGGCAGCCGCAACAGGCTTGCTGATTGCCCTGCTTTTTTTTGGTTGCCAGTTGTTCCGGACAACCGAACCGGATCCTCAACCGGCTGAGAAAGTAACAGAAAGTGGCCTGGTATATACAATTCTCAGGAAAGGTGAAGGGCCACGGCCCGATACAGGGGATGTGGTGACGGTACATTATACCGGAAAACTGATGGATGGCACAGTGTTCGAATCTTCTTATGAACGGGAAGAGCCGGTAGATATCCGCCTGGGCAGCGAACAGCTTCTTCCCGGCTGGGATGAAGGGATTGCCCTGCTCCGCGAAGGGGCTAAAGCTGTATTTGTTATTCCTCCCGACCTGGCTTATGGAGATATGGGGTTTGGTCCTATTCCCGAGAATGAAACCCTTACCTATGAGGTCGAGGTGCTTCGGATAACTTCTCCGGCTACGATATATGAGGAAGAGGAAGACTTGTTCAGGGAAACAACCGCCTCAGGCGCCGAATATGCCATTTTGGAAGAAGGTGATGGCCGGCCGTTGTCTGAAGAAATGCTTGTAACCGTCAATTACACTGGTTATCTGGAGGATCAGCAGTATGTGTTTGATAGTTCCTATGAAAGGGAAGAGCCGCTGTCATTTATTCTGGGGCGCAACATGGTTATCTCCGGTTGGGAGGAGGTCCTTCCACATCTGCAGGTCGGAGATAAAGCCCGCCTCTGGATTCCTTATGAGCTGGCATATGGCGAGGAGGGCCGGGGAGAAATACCACCTGCCACCGACCTGGTGTTTGACATGGAGATTATGGAAGCTTCGCCTGTGGATGCTCCTGATCCCTTTCCGGTCGAAGGGCGCGATACCGTCCAGACGGATACAGGTCTTCAATACATTATCGTGGAAGAAGGAAAGGGTGATCAACCGTCTCCGGGAAATATCCTGTCCGTCCATTATTCCGGCTATCTCTCAGACGGGACCTTGTTTGATTCTTCACGTCAGCGAAGTGAACCTTTTCGGTTCGTTCTCGGAACGGATCAAGTGTTGCGCGGTTGGGATGAAGCGTTTCTGTATCTGAAAGAAGGCAGCAAAGCACGCCTGATCATTCCACCGCACCTGGCTTATGGTGATCGTGGCTATGAACCGATTCCGCCTGGAGAAACGCTGATCTTTGATGTAGAACTAATTAAGATTGAACGGTAACCCCCCTCACTGCTGTTTTTTACTCGATATAAATATTAAATAAGATACCTATATAAAATTATATATATGACATTATTACAAATCAGCTGGGATGCAAGCCCCGAAATTTTCAGTATTGGAAGCCTGACAGTCAGATGGTATGGTTTGTTCTGGGCGCTTTCTTTTTATCTGGGATACGAGATCATCCTGCGGATTTTCAGGAAGGAAAACCTGCCTGATAAAATGGCTGATAAAATTTTGATATACATGGCAGTGGGTAGTATTGTCGGTGCCCGCCTCGGCCATTGTTTTTTCTATGATTTTGACTACTACTCCTCCAACCTTTTTGAAGTCCTGTATATCTGGCAGGGTGGATTGGCGAGCCATGGCGGTGCCATTGGCATCTTAATCGCTCTGTATTATTATCAGAAAAAAATTAGTGGGCAATCTTTTACCTGGTTACTCGACCGGTTGGTTATACCGGTAGCCCTGGCGGCATTTTTTATCCGGATGGGCAACCTGGCGAATTCTGAAATTTATGGGGTGGAGACATCTTTACCCTGGGGGTTTATTTTCGAAAGAAGGGGGGAAGAAGTAGCCAAACATCCGACGCAGATCTATGAAGGCCTTGCTTATCTGATCCTGTTTGTAACCCTCGGCTGGTTCTATATCCGGAAACGAAAGGTTTTGCCAACGGGCTTCCTTACCGGTTTTTTTGCCTTGTTTATGTTTACGGCACGTTTCCTCATTGAGTTTATTAAACAGCCACAATCTGAATTTGAAGAGGGCATGTTGCTGAATATGGGACAAATACTTAGTATTCCGGCCATACTGGCGGGTATTGGTTTTATGATTTATGCCTTCCGGCAACAGAAAAAAGAAAACAAGGGATAAGGCTTGTTGTAAGTATCCGTGTTTTGGCTTTGGAATGTGCCACGAAACCTGGCTGTTTGTATGTGGATGTGACAGCCTGGCCTGTTAAATCTCCTTTTGGGATCCGGTAAGTGTTGCCTACGCACTCATCAACAGGAATATGGCGGGGCGCTTATGCAGGTCGGGCCATTGTGTTGATGCCCATTTCCTTATTGTCTGGTTTTTTATATATTCACTATCCATGGTCAGATCAGCTGCTACACAGAGTTTGCTGTCGGGCCGGCCTGATTTGATCAGGTCTTCCATCATGGCATTGTTTCTGAATGGCGTTTCCATAAATATTTGAGTAGCGCCTGATTGCCGGCTCATCTCTTCCAGCTCACGGATCTTCTTGATTCTTTCTTTTTTGGAGATGGGCAGGTAGCCATGAAAACAGAATTGTTGTCCGTTCATGCCAGAAGCCATCAGCGCCAGCAAAATGGAACTGGGCCCCACCAGTGGATGGACGGGAATATTCATATGGTGGGCACTGTCTACGATCATCTGCCCCGGGTCGGCAATGCCCGGACAACCCGCTTCCGATAACAAGCCAATGTCATGCCCTTGTTTCGCTGCCTGTAAAAAGTCTGTCTGTTCCCGTTCAGGTGTATGCTTGTCAAGAAGGTAAAAGGTGACCTCCTCGAATGTTCCCTCGTAGCCGGTCTTTTTTAAAAATCGCCGGGCGGTACGTATATTCTCAACAATATAATAGCGCAAACGGTTAATAAGGGCATGGTGCGCAGCCGGCCAAACAGCGTTTATATCTTCTTCGCCCAGGGAGGATGGGATCAGAAATAATTTGCCGTACGCCACATTGTTATCCGTCATGATGCTTGTCATTTTAATGCTTGACCGGTTGGTCGAGCCAGGGCAGGTGATAAAGGTCGATATTACCGCCTGAGAGGATAATGCCTGTATGTTTGCCGGCAAAGATGCCGGGATGCTCCATAATGGCTGCCACGGTGACCGCCGCACTTGGTTCTACAATAATTTTCATGCGCTCCCAGATAAGGAACATGGCTCGCATAATCCCTTCTTCCGTAACGGTCAGTATATCGGTGACGCCATCCCTGATGATGGGAAATGTCAGACTGCCAAGGGAAGTGCGAAGCCCGTCTGCTATGGTTTGGGGATTCTGGACAGGGATCAGTTTTTGTTGTTGAAATGACTGATATGCATCGTCTGCACATTCGGGTTCGGCACCAAAAACGGCTGTTTTTGATGAGAAATACCTGCTGCTCAGAATACTGCCACTCAACAAACCTCCACCACCAACCGGCACCACCAGACAGTCAAGGGGCGGTGTGTCTTCAAACAGTTCTGCTGCTGCTGTGGCCTGACCGCTGATAATACGGTAATCGTTGTAGGGGTGGATCTCCAGGGCGCCATTTTTTTCAATTACTGACTGAAGAGTGGCTTCCCGGTCGGCAAGCGTAGGCTTACAAAACGTAATATTCCCACCATAGGATTTAACCGCCGAGACTTTCACCCTGGGGGCGTTCTCAGGCATCACAATATCAGCCCTGATACCGCGTTTATGAGCGGCCAGTGATAATGCCTGGGCATGGTTTCCCGAAGAGTGGGTCGCGACTCCTCTGGCAGCTTCACTGTCAGACAGCCCCATGACGGCCCGGGAAGCACCACGGAACTTAAAAGCCCCGCCTTTCTGGAAGTTCTCACATTTACAATAAAGATGACAGCCTGTAATGGTGTTAAGGGCTGTACTGGTCAACACGTGTGTCCGGTGGATATAGGGATCAATAGCTTTCCTGGCCGCCAGGATGCCCGAACGATCCGGGGCTTTTTTAACATCTGGTTTCACGCCGTTTCATCATTGTTGGTCAATACTGTTTGCAACACTTTATTGCAACTGGCATCCAGCATTTGATACACGTTTTCAAATCCATTGATGCCGCCATAATAAGGGTCGGGAACTTCTTTGTTTTTTCCGGGATGAAGTGTATTCAGTATTAAATCAAGTTTTTGCATATCCTGCTTATCCCGCGCCAGCACAGCCAGATCATTGTAATTGTTACGATCCATCACGTAGATCCGGTCAAATCGGTCGAAATCAGCTATTTGAAAGGTACGTGCCCTTTGTTTTGATATATCAATTCCGTGTTTTTGGGCAACCTCCTGTGATCGCTTGTCCGGAGGTTCTCCCGTGTGGTAGTCTGCTGTTCCGGCTGAATCAACCGTTACATCTATTCCTTCCCTCTGTATCTTATCCCGCATGATGCCTTCCGCCAATGGAGACCGGCAAATATTCCCAAGGCATACCATCAGTATCTTCATATGTTTATAATTTTGTAACTATCTGTTATTTAGATTCATGTGGTTTTATTTAAGCTGCCCCT
>JAWLDT010000037.1:19862-25128 GCA_041686485.1 Bacteroidales bacterium
CTTCAGGGCGCACGGGTACGCAGCCCAAGTGCTGCGGCTACCTTTACCCTATCTTAATCATACTATCCAGGTCCTCTACAAATTTTTTGAACCGCTTATCGGTGTCCTGCAGGTTGCTAACCGTTTTGCAGGCATGCAGGACGGTCGCATGATCCTTGTTACCGCATTTGTTGCCGATCATGGCCAGGGAGGATGATGTATACAGCTTGGAGAAATACATAGCCAGTTGACGTGCCTGCACAAGGTCGCGCTTGCGGCTTTTGGATTTTAACTTGTCGACAGGGATATCAAAATAATGACTGACAGTTTCCTGTATGTAATCGATCGTGATCTCTTTGGGGGTGTTTTTGACAAACTTGTCAATGACCTCGGATGCCAGCTCCAGGTTAATCTCTTTCCTGTTCATAGATGACTGGGCCAGTATCGAGATCAGTGCCCCTTCCATTTCTCGGATGTTGGTCTTGATCTTCGAGCCGATGAGCTCCAGGACCTCATTGGGCATTTCAACGCCGTCGTTATGAATCTTTTTCTGCAGAATGGCTACCCTGGTTTCAAAATCAGGGAGTTGCAGATCGGCAGAGAGGCCCCACTTAAAGCGTGACAGAAGCCTGGGTTCTATGCCACTCATTTCCACGGGTGGCATATCACTGGTGATGATGATCTGTTTACCATTTTGATGCAACTGATTGAATATATGGAAGAAAACATCCTGGGTCTTGGGTTTGCCTGCCAGACAATGGATATCATCCATGATCAGCACATCAATCATTTGGTAAAAATGGATAAAATCATTTTGATTGCCATTTCGAATGGAATCAATAAACTGGTTGGTAAACTGTTCTACCGTAACGTATAACACCGTTTGTTCCGGGTAATGATTCTTGACTTCAATACCGATGGCATGGGCAAGGTGGGTTTTGCCCAAACCATTCCCGCTATAGATTAAGAGGGGATTAAAGGAAGTTTTTCCCGGGTTTTGGCCCACTGCCAGACCGGCACTGCGGGCCAGACGGTTGCAATCTCCCTGGATAAAGTTGTCGAAATTATAAGAATCTATGAGCTGGGGCTGAATATTTAATTTTTTGAGTCCCGGAATGACGAACGGATTTGGTACGTTACGCTCGTTTTCCTTCCCGCTGTCCTTCCTTTTATTCAGATCAACCGGCATATTGACCGGCGGATTTTTCAAAGCCTTTTTGTTCAGGGTAGGGGCATGTACGGTGAAGGGTTGCTTTTGATCGGCCTTTTTGGTGTTGTCCATCACAATACTATACTCCAGACGGCCTTCCGGTCCCAACTCTTTCTTGATGGTTTTTTTTAATAAATCAATGTAATGCTCTTCAAGCCACTCATAAAAAAACTGGCTGGGAACCTGAAGGGTCAATATATTATTCTTGAGACGCACAGGCTTGATCGGAGAAAACCAGGTATTGAAACTGGTCGGACTGATATTGTCCTTGATAACTGCTAAGCAATTTGACCAAACCTTTTCGTGTGTCTGCTCCATGGGTGATCTCGGATTTGTAAATTTGAAAAAATGCCGTTGGTTGATTGTCAATGATTACCGTATCCAGTTAATCAGTCAATCATTTCTTAACAAATATTACCCAAAATTTGTGAATAAAAAAATGTTTTAGCTATTGTATTTTCTAAATTTTTGTTGTATATAATTCGACGAAATCAATTTCACCCATGGTGTCAAAAACGACTTCCATAATACCCATATAAGCACCTCCATATCCGGCCTGACCAATATAAACCGTATTGCCATCCCTGTTGGTAACTTTTCTGGCCGGATCCAGCAGATTATGCGTATGCCCGCCGATGATGATGTCGGTATGTTTTGTATGACCTGCCACTTTCGTGTCACTGACCTGGTCATCACCATACGCCAGACCAAGATGGGAGAGCCCTATGATGATATCACAACGATGCTTATCGTGCAGGATTTGTTCTTGTTCGTTGGCCACCTCTATAGCATCATGGTATTTGGTATCTTTATAAAGATTTCTGCTGACAAGCCCTTCCGGGTCAATGCCAAGACCATAAATACCGATTTTGTAATTCCCTTTTTGCAGCACAAGATGATCTTCTACCTCACCGGCAAGGATGGTCTGACTGAAATCATAATTGGCAGCCAGGAAAGGAAAGTCTGCATATGGCAATATGTCGGCAAAACCATCCATTCCGTTATCAAATTCATGATTGCCGAATGCGGCGGCATCATAACCCATTCTACTCATCAGCTTGAATTCAGGCTTTCCGCCATACATATTAAAATAAGGGGTACCCTGTAAAATATCACCTGCATCCAGTAGGAGAAGGTTCGGATTTAACTTCCGTAATTCTTTGATCAAAGCTGCCCTCCTGGCAAAACCACCCATGCCCGGATAATTTGGATCATTGTTCGGAAAGGGGTCCAGTCGGCTGTGCACATCATTGGTATGGAGTATGGTCAGGGTGTTCTGGCCACCATTCTGAAACAGGAACGACGGTATACCGGTGAGTGTGACGGTACCTGCTATACCAAATGTTTTTAGAAAACTTCTTCTGTTTATGTGTTGCATCATTATTTTTGTATGCGTCCGTCAAGTTGACTGCTGATCTTATTCCCCTGTTGATCTTGTGCTGTCAGGTAATCGATGATGGCATCCCTGATACGTTTGCCAAGCATTTCACGATCAACCGGTTCCAGAAAGAAGGTCATGTCGTCACCCCCTCCGGCCAAATAGTCAGAGGTGAGTACTTTATAATGTCGATCGGCATCAAAGGGTTCTCCTCCAATAGTGACCTCGTTCACCTGACCGCCTTCAATGTTGATCCGTATTCCGGATACCGGCATGCCACGGTCTGCTTCAGCAAGGTATTCAAACAGGTCACGTGTTTTTTCCGGGGTTAAAGTGATCACCACCATCTCATTCTCAAATGGCATCAGTTCATAAATGCGTGCCCTGGTGACCTCACCTTCGTAAATACTCGCCCGCAATCCTCCGTAATTGAGCAGACAAAAATCGATCGGTTGCCCGTCATCCGGTGAATACAGCGAACGTCCCTGCTCCAGGATCAGATCAGCCACAAAGTTGTTTAACAGGCCCTCCGGGGAGTCTTTTTCCATTGTTTGTTCCGAATAAGCAAGTACCTCATTCATCTCGGCCTCCAACTGTGCACGATATAGGGCAATGAGGGAATCGGCCTCCGGATCTTTCTCCTTCACAGTGGTGCTGTCGATACTTATCAGGGTGCCGTCAACCCGGGTGATCTCTTTTCCCGCTTCCCTGCAGCCCTGAAAAAGCGATAAAAAGGCAACAACCACCCAAATGGTGGCGTTTCGGTATGGAAGCATAATGTATATAGTTTGTGGAAAATTGCCTTATAGCAATATTACATTTTCTTTAACGAATAAGCAAACAAGATACGTTAATTGTTTGATAATTAAATTCAGTCTTAGTAAAGAATGATAAAAACTTTAACATCAGCATAAGACCGATAATATGGGGCATGCTTACTAATTCTTTAAAGGATAGCTGTTTAGGTTCCTATTCAGACAGGTTATAGCAAGGTAGTTTGTACATCCGGTATTTGTTCCAAACGGGCGATGACATCTTCGGCTTCACGCAGGCGTACCGAAAAATCAAGGCTGCAACTCATGGCAAAGTCATGTGATAATTGCGGAAGGTCATATTCTTTCATGATGCGCATCACATCATTCATAGCCGGATAATTGAAAGAAACCCGGTAATGGTTCCGAATGGTTTTTTGAACGATCGTCCCATTACTCAGGGCTTCCCTGGAAGAGCCCTTGTAGGCATTGATCAGCCCTCTTACGCCTAACTTGGTACCTCCAAAATAGCGCACCACCACAATGATTACATTTGTCAGGTCGTGAGAAAGAATCTGCCCGTAGATCGGTTTCCCGGCAGTACCGGAAGGTTCTCCGTCGTCATTCATCCTGTAAGATTCTCTGTTGAAACCGATTGCATAAGCATAACAGTGGTGTCTGGCATCATGATACTCATTTTTAACCTGTACCAGCCACTGTTCCGCTTCATCAACCGTATTGGCCGGGTAGGCGAGGGCAATGAATTTGCTGCCTTTATCTTTGAATAGCCCTTTTGATGAACTTTTGATGGTTTTATAGGTGTCAGATTGCTCCATAAACGCATTTTTAGCTTTTTTTGATCAGGTAAAACCGCTCTTCGCCCATTAAGACAGGTTTGCTGGCCCTGTTTGAGTGAATTCGCGGGGCCGCAATGCCGCCGCCGAAGAATTGTGAACCGGAAAATATCCTGGCCTCATCCCATAATTCACGGTCAATAAATGATTGTAACAATGTTTGTCCGCCTTCAACAAACAGCGATTGGACACCTTCTTTATACAGGTAGGATAGTATATTTTCCAGCAGCTGATCGTTGAAAGGGATCCGGATATGGTGCGTATTTTTTTCTGAGTGGTCGATTTTTTCATTGAAGATCCAGGTTGTATGGGTGTTGTCCTTCAGGCTGAGGCCGGGTGGAAGCTGGCCATGCTGATCAAGGACGATACGCAGGGGGGAGGGGCCATGCCAGTCACGCACGTTGAGCCTGGGGTTGTCTTTCAGTGCGGTGTTTGTCCCCACCATGATGGCGATCTCTTCGCTACGCCATTTGTGTACCAATACCCGGAGTTTTTCGCTGGTTATCCAGGTGGGGCGCTTTTCCCTTCCGTAAGGCCGGTCAACGTCAATGAAAGCGTCTGCGGTTTGCGCCCATTTTAAGATGATATACGGTCGTTTTTTCTCATGAAAGGTAAAGAAACGCCTGTTTAGTTTACGGCATTGGTCTTTCATCACACCAACGTCAACCTGGCAGCCTTTGCTTCTCAATCGTGCGATTCCCTTACCTGCAACAGCATCAAAGGGATCGGCCGTGCCAATCACCACCCGCGGTATGTTGTACCTTATGATGCTGTCGGTACAGGGTGGGGTTTTCCCATGATGACAACAGGGTTCCAGATTGACATACAGGGTGGAGTCGGCCAGCAAACCCTTATCTTCTACGGCATCAATGGCGTTAACCTCGGCGTGCGCCTCGCCGGCCCGCCGGTGATACCCTTCTCCGATAATCCTTTCGTTATGCACGATGACGGCACCAACCATCGGGTTCGGAGCCGTTTTGCCCAGCCCGAGCCCCGCCAGGTCAATACACCGTTGCATGTACAATTCATCCGTTTTCATGGCTGTAATACCCTTTGCTTAACGACCAAAATCAACGCTCTCCAAATCAACGCT
>JAWLDT010000038.1:0-24704 GCA_041686485.1 Bacteroidales bacterium
CCCCCTCACGTCTTTTCTTATGTCACCCCTTCGGGGTTCTGGTTTCGTTTGTGTTTCCTTTTTTTCTATAATCGTTTCATCCCTTCGGGATTTCTCGTTTACTGTTTACCGTTTACCGTTCACTGCTCACTTCTTCTCTGCTTCCAGCTTCGAGCTTCGAGCTTCGAGCTTCTATATAATCATCCCCTTGTGTGTCAGAATCCTTCTTCCCGGATAACCGGGATCCTCGACATGGGCGTTTCATGTAGTTTTATAAAGGCCAGAATATTGGTAATAACAAAAGTACGATGATCATGACCACAAGTGCCAGTGGGAGACCCAGTTTTATATAGTCTCCAAACCGATAACCGCCGGGCCCCATCACCAGGAGGTTCGCCGGGTGCGACACCGGACTCATAAAGCAGGCGGCAGCAGCCATGGCAACAGCCATCATAATTGAATGCGGCGAGATGTCGAAGTTGGCGGCTGCTTCAAGTGCGATGGGTGACATGATAACGACCAGTGCCGGTGGAGGGATTGCCATGGCTGCAATAGTAGTTACCAGATAGAGTCCGGTTATGATACCCCAGGGTCCAAGCGGGCCGAGTGCATTTACGACACTGCCCCCCAGGAGGCTTGCAGCACCTGTCTGTTGCATGGCAGCTCCCAGGGGCAGCATGCCCGCAATCAGGAACACCGATCGCCATTCAATGGCACGGTAAGCTTCTTCCATTTTCAGGCAACCGGTAAGCACCATAAGGGCGACACCCATAACGGCAGCGATGGCCAGTGGTACAATACCCAGCAGGACGGGTAATAATATGGCGGCCATAACCAGGACTGATGTCAGCGCCTTGCTTGTGCGTAAGGGTTGCTTTCGGGTGTCTGAAAGCATGATGAAATCAGATTCACTGTCAATGATATCCAGCTTTTCTCTTTTTCCGTATAGGAGCAGTGCTTCGCCGAACCTGAGGGGCAGGTTGTGCAGGTTGGTTCTGAGTGCCTGCCCTTCCCGCCAGATGGCTAACACTGTCAGACCGTATTTTTTACGGAAGTTTATCTCCCGCAGGGTCTTCCCGGCCAGAAGGGAACGGGGCGCCAACACGACTTCGGCCATCTGAATATTTTCTGTTTCCAGGCTTTGTATGCCGGGTCCTGCTTCATCAAGGATCTCAAGGTCCTTTAATCCTCGCAGTAACGGGAGGTCGTTGATATTTCCTTTTACCAGCAGCCGGTCATTGGCCTGAAATGACTTCCCTGCCGTAAAGGCACGCAGCTCGTTGTCCCCGTGCAGTGTTCCCAGGACGGTTAAACCAAAGGCACTACCGATCTGGCTCTCTGTTATGGCCTGTTTAAACAGTTCGGCATCTTCTGATACCTCCATAATAAACAGTACTTCATGCAGCTTATATTCGGTAGTCAATTCACCGGGACTGACTTTTTTGATAGCTGTAATATCTCCTTCCTTTTCGAGGATGTCAATGCGTTCGCGGGGCCCCTGCAGCAGAAGACGGTCATCCTGGTTTAGTGTCATATCGTGCAGCATGGCCCGCTGTACCCGACCAGGTTTTTTGACAGCTAAAACGTTTATTCCAAGGCGTTTACGGAAATCTGTTTCACGTAACTTTTTGGACAACAACCTGGATTTTTGGGGCAAGGTGGCTTCATAAATCTGGAGGTCGTAACTGAGTAATTGACGTATGATCCTTTCCGATTCGTCAGGAAGCAACACTTTCCATTGTTTCATGGCCTTCAGGGCATCTATTCTGCCCTGTACGTGCAGCTTGTCATTGGCCTGAATAATACTACCCGGATTGGGGTCCAATATGGTTTGTTCCCCCCTCATGATGGATATAACGTTAAGACCAAGTCCGGCTCTGAGGCGGCTCTCGGCCAGAGACTTTCCTGCCAGGCTGGAGCTGGGTTTTACATGAAGCAGGAAGGTGCGTTCCTGTAAAGCATATGAAGCGGATAAGGTTTTGTTACCGTCCTGTCTGGATTCTGCCAGGGTATCCCTCCGGGGTAGAAAATATCGTCCAAAAAGTGCCACAAAAATGACACCCCCAAGAAGTGCACCCACACCCACGGGGGTATAATCAAAGAGCCGGAAAGGAGCTTCTCCGCTTTCTTCCAGGGCATAACTGATGAGCAGGTTGGGTGGTGTGCCGATCAGGGTAGTCAATCCGCCAAGTTGGGAGCTGAAAGCCAGCGGCATAACAAGCCTTGAGGGAGGAATATTGCCTGATCTGGCAATATCCATTACCACTGGCAGCATAAGGGCTGCAACGCCAATATTGTTCATGAAGGCCGACATGATACCCGAAGAGATCATGATAACGAAAATAAGTCTGACCTCATTCTGACCCGCAATCTGCTTAATATGCCTGCCGATGATCCTGGCTACCCCTGTCTGATACAACGCTGCACTGATGATGAACATCGCCCAGATGGTCACCACGGCAGGATTGCTGAACCCGGACAAAGCTTCTTCCGGGGATAATAAACCAGAGAAGGTCAAAGTACCAATCACCAGCAACGCCACGATATCCATCCTTATCCAGCCGGTGAAAAACAGCACCAGGGCGATAATTAGGATCCCGAATACAAGAAAAATGTCAATAGTCATACATGAAAAGTACTATCCGCCATTTATGGCAACATCCCAAAACCCTAAGTCCCTTGCCTGATATGCTTTTATCATTATGCAGGACACAGGTAGACTACTTGCCGGCTAATACCTCATTATTTGCTGTATGTAACCTGTAACCATATCGTACCATTCATCCGGTGAGCTGTTTTTCATATACATGATAGTCATCCTCACTAAACAGGACCATCCGTATCCGTTGCACATTGTTTAATGAAGGAATGGTTTCCTTTATGGTTTCAATGGCTACAGCAGCCGCATCTGCAACCGGGTAACCAAAAGCCCCGGTTGATATAGAGGGGAATGCGACAGATTCAATACCTTCCTGCTCGGCCAGATGTAAGGTGTTACGGTAGCAGTCGGCCAGCAGTTTATCTTCGGGTTTGTCTCTTCCGTAAACCGGACCCAAACAATGGATTACATAATCATTCGGGAGGTTGTAGGCTTTGGTGATGACAGCCTGGCCAGGTTTTATGGGTGCCAATGGCCGGCATGCCTCTGCAAGCTCCGGGCCGGCTGCACGGTGAAGCGCACCGGCAACTCCACCGCCCATTTGCAGTTCGGCATTGGCAGCGTTGACCACCGCGCTGATGTCTGTCTGTTCCGCAATATCACCAAGCAATAATTCCATCTCAATCTGGTCAATATTTTCTAAATGTTTCATAAAGGTACAGGTTTATTTTAAACAATGAAGGTTTCGAATAACGGCTCTAACTACAATCAAAAACCGTATTATAGGTACTTTAACCATGTGCGTAAAAAATGCCACAATGACATGACTCATAGGCAGTAAACTGGCAGAAGGAATGACTTCAAGTCGCTGAAAACCAGCGTAAAAAATCAAGCATTACCTGACAGGGAGTTTGGTATATCATTGGGAACCAAATTAGACCACATAGGTTATAGGTTTCTATATACACAAATATAGTAAATCCCTTTCATATGAATCAGGATAACATGAATCAAAACAGCGATAATACAAAAGGAGACGGTGGTGCCAATCTGGTACTTGTGTCGGATATGTATCCTTCAGGCATTGTTGTGCTGCCCCTGGAGGATCGTCCGGTCTTTCCCGGTCTGGCCATGCCCTTGTTATTTATGAATGAGAAGCTGACGCTTACCGGTCGGGTTCTCCCCGTGGGCGGCATCAGAGAGAAAACAATTGCTGCCCGGCGTGTCAAAGTACATGAGTTGATATTTCCGGCCGAGAATAAAAAAGACTTTGATGAGCTTCCGGACTATCTGAAGGAGGGTATGAAAGTGCTTTTTGTTCATTCCTTTGATGATGTGCTGCGTATCGCTTTCGGTAAAAAATAAGCTTTTTGGCCCCTGAAGTGTGGATAAATCTGATTTTCCTATACCTTTGCCGCGGCAAAAATGAACGTATATACCTGTTAGATTTATCCACACATGCACAGTAATAATAATCCCAAACCGATACATTGGCTTGCTTTGTTCTTGCTGGTCCTGGTGTGGGGGAGTTCTTTTATACTGATCAAGCGGGGGCTGGTGGCTTTTAACAGCATGGAGGTCGGAGCGCTCCGCATATCCATATCCTTCCTGGCTTTATCACCATTGTTGTTCTGGCATCTGAGAAAAGTCCCCCGAAAACACCTGGTATTTTTCCTGCTCGCCGGCGTTATAGGTAACGGGTTTCCCCCTTTTTTGTTTGCAAAAGCCCAAACCGTGATTGACAGCTACATGGCCGGTGTGCTGAATTCTCTGACACCGTTGTTTACGCTGTTGATCGGGGTTGCCTTTTTCGGGATTAAAACCCGATGGATCAATGTGGCTGGCGTTATTATCGGTCTGGGCGGTGCGATCGGCCTGCTCACCATTTCCAATGAAGGACAGCTTAATAATATATGGTATGGCCTTTTTGCGGTGGCTGCTGCTGTTTGTTACGCCACCAATATGAACCTCATTAAACAATACCTGCATCGCTTTGATGCACTGACGATCGCATCCGTCTCATTTATGTTTATCGGGATTCCCTCTTTGATCTATTTGTTTACGGGCAGCAACCTGGTGTCCGTTTTGGCCGAACACCCTGAGGGGTGGAATAGTCTGGGATTTATCGCGATCCTGGCTCTGGTCGGAACAGCCCTGGCCATGATTATCCACCACTGGCTCATTAAACAAACCTCGGCTCTGTTCACTTCTACGGTAACCTATATGATGCCGATAGTGGCGATAACCTGGGGCGTATCTGACGGAGAGGTCTTTTTGCCGCTTTACCTGCTGTGGATTGCCTTGATCCTTACAGGCGTATATATGGCAAACCGCAGACAGCGCCGGAAGCCTGAAGGAACAAACAAATGAAACGCCCATGTCGAGGATCCCGGTTATCCGCGAAGAAGGATTAAAGGTAAAAGCGTTGGATAAACAACTTGCAAGGGATGGTAAAAATATTTTTTCGGAAACTTGCACCTTGATAGATTTTGATTATCTTTGCACCCCAATAATCGAGTGAATCATTTAATTCAGAATAAGACATGTACGCAATTGTTGAAATAGGTGGTCAGCAGTTCAAGATCCAAAAAGACCAGAAGCTTTTTGTGAACCTGCTGAACAACGAAGCGGATAGTGACCTGGAGATTGATAATGTGTTGTTGCTGGCTGATGGTGATAACATTCAGGTAGGAACACCAACGGTGGAAGGGGCAAAAGTGAAAGCCAGGGTGCTTGATCATGTGAAAGCCGACAAGGTCCTTATTTTCAAGAAGAAAAGAAGGAAAGGTTATCAGAAACTTAACGGACATCGCCAACAGCTTACACAAATTCAGATCGAAGACATTACCGCATAATTTCATTGGCAACCGAAAAAACAAGACATTATGGCACATAAAAAAGGAGTTGGTAGCTCAAAGAACGGACGCGAATCGCATAGCAAACGATTAGGTGTTAAGGTATTTGGTGGTTCTATGGCCACTGCCGGCAATATCATCGTCAGGCAACGTGGCACCAAACATCATCCGGGCAGGAATGTTGGTATGGGTAAGGATCACACCCTCTATGCGCTGACTGATGGAAAAGTTATATTTAGAAAAGGAACCGGTAAAAAGTCTTTTGTAACCATTGATCCGGTAACAGAAGCCAAGCCGGAAATGGCAGCTGCAGAGCCTGCACCGGCTGAAAAGCCCGAGGCACAAAGCCCGGCGGCAGATGAGAGCGCTGAATAATACAGTTGTTTCCTTTACCGGCTTACGGCCGGAAAATATAGTCACTATTGTAATCCTGCCCTGGCAGGATTTTTTTTATGGTTTTATTTATTCGTACTTTTGACCTTCGTATTCAGAGGTTCCTGATTTAGCATATCAAAAATGGCATTATGATAGATATACAACGTATTCGTGATAATAGCCGTGAGGTGGTCGAGCGGCTAAAGATTAAACATATTGATGCGGGGGAATTGGTTGAACGCATCCTGGAGCTGGATATCCAACGCCGTCAAATGCAGAAACAGTTGGATGACGCCCTGGCAAACAGCAAAGCAAAGGCAAAAAAGATCGGTGAACTGTTTAAAGCAGGCAAGAAAGATGAAGCCGAGCCACTGAAAGAAGAAACAGCCAGGCTCAAAAAAGAAACCAAAACACTGCAGGAGAAGCTTGATGATGCTGCCCGTGAGCTCGAAGAGCTGATGACACAACTGCCCAATCCGCCGCACCCATCAGTGCCTTCCGGTAAATCCGAAGAAGACAACGAGATCATCAGGGAAGAAGGCGTCCTGCCCGAACACCGGCCAAATGCTTTGCCCCACTGGGAGCTGGCCAAAAAATACAACATCATTGATTTCGAAGCGGGCAATAAGATCACCGGAGCAGGTTTCCCTGTATACAGGGGTTTTGGGGCCCGTCTGCAGCGTGCGCTGATAGCATTCTTTATCGATGAAGCCTGTAATGCGGGTTATACAGAGTATCAGCCACCATTGCTGGTGAATGAGGATTCAGCTTTTGGTACAGGTCAGCTGCCGGATAAAGATGGCCAGATGTATCATATCCCCGCCGACAACCTCTATCTGATACCTACTTCTGAAGTGCCGGTAACCAATCTTTTTAGAGACACCATTCTCAAAGAAGATGAGCTGCCGGTGAAATGTACCGCTTACTCTCTTTGTTTCCGAAGGGAAGCAGGTTCCTATGGCAAGGATGTAAGAGGGCTTAACCGCCTGCATCAGTTCGACAAGGTGGAGATCGTACAGGTGACGCACCCCGAAAAAAGTTATTCCGCCCTGGATGAGATGGTAAATTATGTCGCCGGCCTGTTGCATAAGCTGGAGATGCCTTTCAGGATCAGCCGCCTGTGTGGTGGTGACCTGGGGTTTGCTGCGGCACTTACTTATGATATGGAAGTGTATTCTGCCGCACAGCAGCGATGGCTCGAAGTCAGCTCAATCTCCAACTTTGAAAGCTTCCAGGCCCACCGTATGAAGCTGAGGTTTCGCTCCTCTTCCGGAAAAAATGTTCCGGCACATACATTGAATGGCAGTGCACTGGCATTGCCCCGCCTGCTTGCCGCCATGCTTGAAAACAACCAGGGTCCTGAAGGCATCCACATACCCCCTGTATTGCAAAAATATACGGGTTTTGACATAATCAAATAAGTTGATTGGTCGTCTGCCATTGTAAAACAATGTGCCGTCCCCTGCGTTTTTCTTAATATGAAGAATATGATTCCTATGAAGAGAATAAATATAGCCGTATTGTATGCCCTGATGGCCAGCTGTCTGTTGATGGCCGTGCCGGCTATGGCCATGGATGACACCGATCAACAGCTGGCCGCACAATATGTCAGAGAAGGGTCGTATGAGAAAGCCGTCGCCCTGTATGAAGAGATTTATGAAAAGGATAACTCCCCCGTTATCTATAATCATTACCTCGAGAGTTTGATCGCCCTGGAAGAATACCGGGATGCCCGTCGCCTGGTGGAAGATCAGATCGATAGTTATCCCGGCATAATCCGGTACAAGGTGGATCTGGGATGGGTGCATCATGTTGCGGGTAACAGCCGGCGAGAGCGCCGTCAGATGGAAGGGCTTATTGATGACCTCGAGGCGGTACCCACTGAGGTTGTTGACCTGGCAGGGGCCTTTGAGGCCCGTGGGTTCTTTGATCGTGCCCTGGAAACCTATAAAAAGGGCCGGGATATCCTTAGCGACGAACATCCGATGCATCTTCGGATTGCATCCATTTATGAAAAGAAAGGTGAATATCGGGCGATGATGGAAGAATATGTGGATTATCTAAATGCCTATAGAGAGGAAATGGAGCGTGTGCGTGGTATCTTACAGGATGCCATTGCTGTTGATCCCGACTTTGAAAAGAATGATGCCCTCCGTCAGGTGCTGTTATCCCGTTCTCAGGATAATCCGGACAATATCCTTTATCCTGAAATGCTGATGTGGTTGTCTATCCAGCAACAGGATTTTCAGATGGCTTTCAGGCAGGCAAGGGTGTTGGATCGCCGCCTGGGGAAAGAAGGGGAGACCGTCCTGGAAGTCGCTGAACTTAGCACTAATAACCAGAATTACCAGGTGGCTGCTGATGCCTATCAGCATCTGCTGGATATGGGCGAGGACAGCCCCCGGTATCTCGAAGCACTGGTCGGATACCTGAATGTACGCTTCCTGTCTGTTACCGGTGATTATGCCTATGAAGAGAGCGAGCTTGAAGCGATTGAAAAGGAGTATCATGCGGCTATTGACGACCTGGGAATCAACCGCAGAACAGTCCAGCTGGTGCGCAACCTGGCCAACCTGAAAGCGTTCCACCTGGACAAAACGGATGAAGCGATCAGCCTGCTCGAAAATACCCTCGAACTATCCAACATATCAAACCGGGTAAAGGGAGAATGTCGTGTGGAAATGGCCGACATTTTATTGCTGACAGGGGAGGTGTGGGACGCGACATTGCTCTATTCCCAGGTTGATCGTATGTTTAGGGATGACCCCCTCGCACATGAAGCCAAATTCAAAAATGCCAGACTCTCCTACTTTATCGGGGAGTTCGACTGGGCAAAAGCCCAGCTTGATGTCCTGAAGGCCGGTACTTCACGGCTTATTGCCAATGATGCCATGCAGCTCTCCATGGTTATTCAGGATAACCTTGGAACAGAAGGAGAGTCCGAACCGCTGATGATGTTTGCCAGAGCGGAGCAACATGCCTTTATGAATGATTTCGGAAAAGCGAAAAACACGCTTGATTCAATTCAACAGCGCTTCCCTGATCATCAGATTATGGACGATGTGTTATATGCCCGAGCAAACATACATCGAAACCGGGGAGACTATGATGCCCTGGACAGCCTCCTGGCTTTGATTACAGATGCCCACCCGGACGGATTATTGGCCGACAGGGCCCTGTTTGAGCGTGCAGAGCTTCAAGAGCATTACCATGAAAACAAGGATAAAGCCATGGCCCTTTATCAGCAATTAATGCAGGAATACCCTGCAAGTGTATATACAGTAACAGCTCGTAACCGTTTCCGAAAGCTGCGTGGCGATATGGTAAATTAAACTTTGTCTGGTTGTGGCGAAAAGCGTTCTACCCAAAAAGAAGCTTGGTCAGCATTTTCTGGCCGATGACAATATTGCCCGCAAGATTGTGGCAAGCCTGACCATCGATGGAGAGAACCATAAAGTGCTTGAGATCGGCCCGGGAACCGGTATGCTCTCCAAACACCTGATGAACCGTAATGATGTTGACTGGTACGGTCTTGAAGTAGATACAGAAGCAATCCTTTTCCTTCAGCAAACCTATCCAGCGTTCAGCAACCGGATTATCAAAGCCGATTTTTTAGCCTATGACCTGGATCAGATAAGCACGGATGAGCCCCTGGCTATTATCGGCAACTTCCCATATAATATTTCCAGTCAGATCATGTTTAAGGTGCTGGCTGAGCGACAACGTATACCTTTGGTGGTGGGAATGTTTCAGAAAGAAGTGGCTCGCCGGATTGCTTCCCCGCCCGGGAGTAAAGAATATGGAATCCTGAGTGTGCTGATCCAGGCCTTTTATGATGTACAGCTACTCTTTTCGGTGGAACCTCATGTGTTTATTCCGCCTCCAAAAGTACAGTCAACCGTTATCCGTTGTGTGAGAAAGACAGGTCCGGATATTGACTGTAATGTAGCACGTTTTTTTACGGTGGTGAAGATGGCTTTTAACCAGCGGCGCAAAACCCTTAAAAATTCACTGAAAGCCATGAACGTTCACTGGGAAGCCCTTCCCGGCCATCTCGCTAAAGAGCGGCCCGAGCGACTTGGTGTTAATGATTTTGCTGCTATAACCCGTCAGGCAGGAGAAAGCAGAAATGATGTGAAATAGGTCGATGGCTGGTTTTTGAAAAGTTGTTTATTTGTATGTGTAAACAACGTATTTTTGTACAGGTTCGATAAACCCCCTGTTTTTATGACCACGAAAAAATTTAATGCTTTCGAATATGCCGGAAATTGCTTCTCATGTAAATCAGGAGAGGAAGGACTGAATCTGCAAAAAGCCTTCAACTCCGTTTATGGGTATGTTTTTGTAGTTATTGCAAACGCTGGCTCCGGATCTAATCCAAAGGAAACATCAGGTATGGCGCTGGAGCGTATTCAATATTATTTTGACAATGAAACAGACGATAATATTGCTCAGGTAACCGGAAATGCCCTTGCCTATACCAGCAGCTATCTGTTTAATCTCCGGAAAAACAATCCTTCATTTATGCCGGGCGACCTAAGTTGTCTGGTGGCTGTATATATCGATGAGAAGATCTATTTTTCACAGGTAGGTGATGTTTGCGTTTATCTGCAAACCGACAGACATGTGCTTCCGCTGCATGCAGACAGGAAAGGCCCTGATAACCCGGATGCGGTGAGAGGAGAAAGCCACTTGAATGAGACGGTTTATATGGGCAGCACGGAAATGGTAATGCCGCAATCTTCTGATCTGCCACTTGAGCCTCTCACCGGTGACACGTTGATTTTGGCTTCCGGTGGTTTTTGTGACCGGTTATCTCATTCAAAGGAAATCAGGAAATTACTGCAGGACAAGATGCCTTTACAAACCAAAGTGAACAGGGTGTTGCGATACCATAAAAAAAATGAGGAACCTTGTTCTGCTGCTTTGACCATGATACATTTTTCTCAGATTAAAAATACGACCAGGAATATTATGGGTGCACAAAAGAATAAAAATACTGCCTCAAAGGGCTCCACAGGAAAAAAAACGACTAAAGGCGAAGATCAACAATCCGGATCAGGAAAAACGGGTTTACCATTGAGAATGATTCTTACCGTTATTGGTCTTGGGTTGGTTCTGTTTATGTTTTATGATCTCTTTCTCAATGACCCGCATCCGCCGGCTGATGTTCCTCCGGTGACGACCCCCGATTCACTTGCCGTTGAGATCCCTGAAGACGCTCCTGATGTAGATGCAGCTATGGATCCTGATGCTGTGCCGGCTGATGATCCCGGTTATACCGGTGAACCGCCCAAAGATATTCAATATACTGTTCAGCCCGGCGATAGCTGGAGCAGGATTTATTCCCGGTTTGGGGTGTGCTCATGGTTTATTGTTAACCACCCGCGTAATTCCGGACGGTTTGGTCGTGACGATGCCCTTGTTGCCGGTGAAACACTGCAGATTCCGGTAAAATACTCGGGTAATCCCGAACTGAATCCTGAATACTACACATTCTTTACGACGGATCATGTTGGTAATGCTTGTCAGCATGCCGGTCCGGAGTTGCGGGAATCCTTTGAAGACATGTTGGAAAGCCAATAACCCACCTTATATGAAAACCTCCGGAGATGTCCTGTTTCTTGATACTACGCATCCTTCCCTGATGAAAGACCTCCGGGGTATCGGATATACCTGCACGTATGACCCGGATATGACCTATGAGAAGCTTATCTCGATTGCACCTACATTAACTGGCATCATTGTGCGCAGTAAGTTTTTTCTCGGTCAGGAGGTGTTGGAAAATGCCCGAAACCTCCGATTCATAGGGCGTGTAGGTAGCGGGATGGAAAATATTGATGTGACCTGCGCGGAGAAACAAGGAATTGCCTGCCTCAATTCACCGGAAGGGAACAGGACTGCCGTCGCTGAACACGCCCTTGGTATGTTGCTGGCTTTGATGAATAAGTTGTGTGTCGCTGACAAAGAGGTGCGTCGCGGTGTTTGGAAAAGGGAAAAAAACCGTGGCTATGAGATTAGCGGCAAAACACTGGGGATTATTGGTTATGGGAATACCGGCAGTGCCTTTGCACAGTGCCTGCGTGGCTTTGAGATGAATATCCTGGTTTATGATAAATACAAGGAGGGATTTGGCAATGACTTTGTACAAGAAACGGATATGGATGCCATTTTCAGGCAAGCCGATATCCTCAGCCTGCATATACCGCTTACGGATGAGACACGCTATCTGGTAAATTCCACTTTTCTGGAGCAGTTTCAAAAGCCGCTGGTTTTAATCAATACGTCCAGGGGGGAAGTGGTGAACACATCTGATCTGCTTAAAGCAGTTAAAAAACAAAAGGTGACCGGAGCTGCACTGGATGTTCTTGATTTTGAGCATCTTTCTTTTGAGAAACTGGCTTTTGAAGAGATGCCTGTCACATTCCGGGAATTGGCAGGGTTGTCAAATGTGGTTCTTTCTCCGCACATTGCCGGTTGGACCCATGAATCTTATCAAAAACTCTCAAAAGTGTTGTTCGAAAAGATCAAAAAACTGGACGTCTCTGGTTAATGTCACTCCTTTACGACGATTTGCTGGGTTGTGCGGTTTTTTTGCTCCAGTAAAACTTCTTTATCCTTGATCAGATCATCGATACCGGCTTTTTCATAATGTCTGATGGTAATTAGCTGTAGCTGATCGTTGTATTTAACCGTAAAGTTTTTCTGAAGGTCGCGTAACAGGGCAGGGGTCTTGGTCCTGTCATAGTCAAAGCATACAGAAAAACTGATAGCCGAATTTTGCATCAGGTTCATTTTGACACCGTGCTGCGCAAAATCGGCGAATATCCGGGCCAGGTTATGCTCCGCAATAAAGCTGAAGTCTTTTGGGAAGATGGATGTGAGTACCTGGTTGAACTTAAAAATATAGGAAGGAACCTGATTGTCATATTGGTCGTTGTCATTGATCAACGATCCGGGTTGTTCAGGGTCGCTGAAAGACCTGACTTTCAAAGGGATGTTTTTGCTTAAAAGGGGTTTCAGGGTTTTGGGGTGAATAACGGTTGCGCCATAATAAGAAAGTTCAATCGCCTCCTGATAACTGATGTTTTTGATTAATTCAGGATGGGGGTGCAGTTTTGGATCTGCGTTAAGCAGTCCGGGAACATCCTTCCATATTACGACTTCGCTCGCATTTAGGGCGTAGGCAAGAATTGCAGCTGTGTAATCGGATCCTTCCCGTCCGAGCGTGGTGGTAAAACCCTGAGGTGTGCCCCCAAGGAAGCCCTGGGTGATAATCAGCGGCGGATTGGTGGCTATGTCTTTCTGTTGCAAAAAAGGGAGTAGTTTTTCACGGATCACCTGACTGCTCATGATCCAGTCTACACCGGCATCCCTGAAGTTGGCATCGGTAATGATGAGTTTGTTCGCCGGGAATAACTGACTGTCGAGTCCTGTATGGTTTAGATAAGCCCGCAGGATTTGTGTCGATACAATCTCTCCGGTGGATACAATACGGTCATATTCATAATTGTAATTGTCGCCCGGCGCTTCATTCAGATAATAGGCAAGATGATAAAATGTTTGTTCCAGCACATCGAACACCGGATGTTTTTCGGGGAACAGGCCACCGGCAATTTTGATATGTTGATGTCTGAGCTGCTCAAAAAGCCGCATCATCTCATCATGCCTGCGCTCCATAAATAAGGCGCACAGTTTCTCCAGGGCATTGGTTGTTTTCCCCATGGCCGAGATAACAACAACCAGTGGCTCATGGTCCTGGTACTCCCTGATGATCCTGGCTACGATCCTGACTGATGCCGGATCTTTGACCGAGGCCCCGCCGAATTTAAATACGCGCATGAAACTTCACCATCTAACTTGTGTACAGTAGGTTTTTACAAAAATAGCAAAAATACGGGAGGCGATATGTAGCGGTTGACAGCTATGCCAAATGCCATGATCAGGACGGTGTATAGCCCCCGGAAGATGGAATGGGTGGCGGTTATAAATAAAAACCCCCGGCAAAATTCCACCGGGGGTAAAAAAATCAGGGAAAAATATGGGTTGTGTTGATCATGATTCTTTGAGAGAACTCATCAATTTTTTGCGGGTAAAGAATATGCGGCTTTTTACAGTTCCGATAGAAAGATTCAGATGATCCGCAATTTCTTTGTATTTGTATCCCTTGTTATACATTTCAAACGGCTGACGTTGCTCCGGCTTTATCTGTGCAATGGCATGCTTTATTTCCTTTTCGGAATATTCCGACTCAGGAAGACCAATGCTGCTTGTTTTTGATAAATTCAGATAATATAGATCATCTGTTTTGTCAAGTATGGTGTTTTTACGTGTTTTCTGCCGGTAGTTGTTAATGAAGGTGTTTTTCATGATGGTAAATGTCCATGCCTTCAAATTGGTGTCAGCAGTAAATTTTTCACGGTTGGTCAGTGCTTTCAGAAAGGTTTCCTGTACCAGATCCTGGGCATCTTCATAATCGGATGTAAGTGTATAGGCAAAATATTTGAGGTTTTTTTGCAGGCCCATCAGTTTATGGTTGAATTCAATGTGTGTCATATCTGTTAAGGTTTTATGGTTTCTGTTTAACAATTACAATACAAAATTAAACAAAATATTTTAATAAGCAAGAGATTTTGTTTTTTTTAACAGTTCTATATTTATTTATATGTTCTTTTCATTGACATAAATCCCATATTCGCATTATAAAATTAGGCATTATAATGCGGAAATACAAGGGTAGAACGTTTAAATTTTGTTAAAAGGAAATAGGTGAAAGCAGAAACAATCAGATTTCCTATAAACTCCTGAAAATCGTCTATAAACCCGTTATAAAAAAATGACCTTTGTACTGATTTTCAGGTTTAGGATGTCTGATTGCCTCCGGGTGATTATTTATTCCAGAAGGGATTTTGATCAATACAGATGGAAGGGGGACAAATGAAGAAGTCTGTTTCTTACAGTTTATCAAGCATCTGCCTGAATGTCTCGGTGTCTTTTATACTGATCACGTTTCGGGGAAGAGAGATGCTTGTGTCTTGTATCTGTTTACCGGTAACGAAGATTGTTTTGTCCGGGAAGCTATCTGAGAGTTTCCTGATATATTGGGAAATTTCTTCCGGGTTCATGGCAGCCACAAAATAGGTCAGCAGGTAGTTGATCTGATGGGTGTCCGGAATTTCCAGAAGGTCGCGGAATGGTACTGACTGTCCAAGATACAGCACATGAAAACCGTTTTTTTTCAGGATATACTGGTAAAATAGCAATCCTATTTCGTGCATTTCATGTTCGGGAAGAAATAGCAAAAATGTTTTTCCGTTAAATTTGGATACGCCAGAGAGGCCATCAATGGCAATGATCAGTTTCTGGCGGATAAGATTGGTGATGAAATGCTCGTGGGCCGGGTTGATTGTTCCAATTTGCCATAAAACACCCACTTTTTCAAGAAACGGATAGATGATCCGGGTCACTGTCGTTTCAAATCCTTTTTTAAGAATGGCTCTATGCAGGTTTTTGTCAAAAGTTTGCTCGTTCAGATCCAGCATTCCTATAACCAGGTTTTCTATCTGGGATTCTTCATCACTTCCGGTGTGGGTTATCTCCATGATTTTTGCCTGAATTTCTTCATCACCCATCCTGGCGATGTGCGAGATCTTGAACCCATGCCTGTTTAGCGTACTGATGTTCAGCAGTTTTTTAAGGTCATTATCATGGTAATAACGGATATTGGTGCTTGTCCGTTCCGGGTTAAGGATATGGTACCTTTTCTCCCACATCCTAATAGTGTGGGACTTTATGCCGGTAAGCTTCTCCAAATCATTAATCGAATAAAGCATGGCTCATGGAAAATTAATTGATGAGGGTTAACAGATTATTCATTGGTTTTGCCCCATGCCTTGTTCAGCATTTCTCAATTGCTGTGTAATTCCATTGGTCTTTGGTACAGCATTATTTTTTATTCTAACCGGATGACAAACATGCATGAAAAACAATAATATAGCATAGAGTAACGTATGCTGGTAACACCATTGCATTAACGGTTAAGTTTTCAAAAAGTTCAACCTTCATATGTAAAAAAAAATGCTTATATTGTGAGCCCTCAAAAAGCAAATCAACATACCGTTAAAAATAATGTATAAACCACATAAAAATATAGCTTATGGAGCCTAACACCCTGGAAATCACAGAGCAACCAGCGTTATATGGGTTTGCCAGCATCCGTGATCTGGTAAACCAAACCCTCCAACAAGATTTTGGTACGAATATATCACCTGAAGGGGCTTCTTCAGGTTTCAAAGAGCTTGACAAGGCGCTGGGTGGCTTTCAACCCGGACATTTGTACACAATTGCGGTAAAACCCGGCATGGGTAAAACAGCATTTTTATTGTCGCTGGCCAATAACATGGCGATCAAGGATGATTATGCAGTGGCTATCTTGTCTTCAGAGCGATCTAATCATAAAATGACAAGCCGTTTAATAGAAAGCGAAACCGGCATGTCCCTGAACAAGCTTCGATCCTGGGAGTTCAAGGATAGCGAAAGGGATCATATGCGCTCCCTGCTGGGCACAATAGCCAAATCAAAGATTTATATCGACGATACCTCCTCTTTGTCGCTGGAAACACTTTCGGAAAAAGTAAGAAACCTGAAAAAGGCACAACACGTTGACCTGATTATCGTCGATTACCTGGAGTTATTAACAATAGCAGATACTGAAGAGGGAGATGACAGGCCGACACAGCTTGCCCGTATCGTTAAGGGTATAAAAGCTGTCGCTTCAGAAACGGATATACCAATCCTGTTGTTTTCCCAGACGGCACGTCAGGCTAACGGTCACTTGTCAGCCAAAAGACCGACACTCGATGTGCTGCCTGCATTCTTAAGTGAAAGCACAGACGCGCTCATGTATCTGCATCGCAATGATCTTTATGCCGAAGGTGAAGATGAAGATACCGAAGCCCGAAGTGCTGTCGAACTAATCCTTGCCAAAAGGGAAGCACCCAACGAAGAAGTGGTGGTGCCTCTGAGTTTTATTGAAAGCACAGCGAAGTTTACGGACTTTTCTTAATAATAGATTTACGGCATTTGCCGGCTTTGTGGGAATCAGGATAGAATGTGCTTATGGCTGTTATTAATGAAAATGAACTCCGCCAGGATGCGTTGCTGGATATTGCCCGCAAGATGATCCTTGCCGGACGTACAGCCCCGAAAGCAAGGGGTGTTAATACCATTGTCATGTCAATTTTGACAGGCAGTGATATCCAGGCGCTTGCAACCAAAATGAAAGAGATCGGCGAGCAGGAAGACAATCAAATCTTCTTGCGTGACGCCGACAATGTGATGAAGTCAGCGAAGGTTGTGGTAATCATGGGTACGGAAATTCAATCCCTCGGGCTGAAGACGTGTGGACTTTGCGGATTTCCTGACTGTGCGGCCAAAGACCGGGAACCCGATGTACCCTGTGCTTTTAATACCGGTGACCTGGGCATCGCTATAGGTTCTGCCATAAGCATACTTACCGATGCCAGAATAGACAACCGTATCATGTATACAATCGGTGTCGCCGCGCGGGAACTCGGTTTGCTCGGGAAGGGATGCAAAATTATATACGGTATCCCTATGAGTGCCTCTTCCAAAAACCCTTTCTTTGACCGGAAAAAGTAATTCGGTCAGAACAAAACTGCTTCCTGTCATTTTATTATCCAAACCCGGGTAAACAATTTATTTCCAATGGTTGTTTCTTATAAGAACACAGGTGTTATTCCTGTTTTCTTTACAGAGGAATACGCCCCCAAAATATATAGAGTCATGAAAAGAAACACGGATTTGGTTACATTTGGCGGAAAGCCAGTAACGCTTAAAGGTAAACTTGTGAAGGTCGGCCAAACAGCGAAGAATTTTTATGCGCTGTCAACAGACCTGCAGCCTGTCAGCCTGAGCGACCATAAGGGCAAAGTCCGGATTATCTCTTCTGTACCAAGTGTGGATACCGGTGTATGTGCCCAGCAAACGCGACGTTTTAACGAAGAGGCAGCCAGTTTGGAGAATGTACAGATCATCACCATATCGAATGACCTGCCTTTTGCATTAAGCCGCTTTTGTGCCGCGGAAGGCATTGATAAGTTGATTACCGTATCCGACCAAAATAACAATGATTTTGGATTGAAGTATGGACTGCTGATCGAGGAGTATGGTCTGCTGGCAAGAGCCGTTATCGTGATTGATAAGGAAGGTATCGTAAGGCATGTTGACCTGGTCGGTGAGATCGGTGAGCATCCTGATTATGACAAAGCCCTTGAGGTGGTAAAATCGTTTTTATAACATTCCACGATGAGTAGTGTAAGTTGATCAGGGTGGCTGACTATTAAAACCGGCCTGTACTGATTGTTTATAGTTTAAAATAGTGTAAGGGTTATTGTATAAAGATATATAGTGCAAAAAAAGCAGGTTGTCAGTTTAAATAGACAACCTGCTTTTTTATTCCCGAACAATTCGGTTTATTTCACTTCTTCGTAATCGACGTCGGTCACATCGTCATCATCATCTTTCTTATCCGACTGTTGCTGTTCCTGGCCCTGCTCTTCCTGGCCGCCGGCCTGCTGTTGCTGATCAGCCTGCGCATTTTGATACATCTCTGTGCTGGCAGCCTGCCATGCATTGTTGAGCGTTTCCATGGATGAATCAATGGCAGCCATATCCTTGTTCTTATAAGCTTCTCTGAGCTCTTCCAGGGCTTTTTCGATAGGCTCTTTCTTTTCGGCAGGCAGTTTTTCGCCAAACTCTTTGAGTTGCTTTTCTGTCTGGAAGATCAGACTATCTGCCGAGTTAAGCTTATCGATCTCTTCTTTTTGCTGTTTGTCAGATTCGGCATGTGCTTCGGCTTCTTCTTTCATCCGGTTGATCTCTTCTTCGCTCAGTCCTGAGGATGCTTCGATGCGGATGTTCTGCGATTTGCCCGAAGCTTTGTCTTTGGCCGACACGTTTAGTATGCCGTTGGCATCGATGTCGAATGTAACCTCAATCTGTGGCACGCCTCTTGGTGCCGGCGGAATACCGTCAAGGTGGAACCGCCCGATAGATCTGTTATCTTTGGCCATCGGACGCTCGCCCTGCAGAATGTGGATCTCTACTGAAGTTTGATTGTCGGCAGCCGTCGAAAAGGTTTCATTTTTCCTTGTCGGGATGGTTGTGTTGGCCTCGATCAGCTTGGTCATGACGCCACCCAGGGTTTCAATACCCAGCGACAGGGGCGTAACATCCAGCAGCAGTACATCCTTTACCTCACCGGTCAATACACCACCCTGAATGGCTGCACCAATAGCGACCACTTCGTCAGGGTTTACGCCTTTGGAGGGCTTCCTGCCAAAGAAATCTTCTACAACCTTTTGGATGGCTGGGATACGGGTAGAACCTCCTACAAGGATAACCTCGTCAATGTCAGAAGACTGTACACCAGCATCTTTCAGAGCCTGCTTGCAGGGCTCCAGTGTAGCCTGTATGAGTTTGTCGGTAAGTTTTTCAAACTTACTGCGCGACAAGGTGCGGACAAGGTGCTTCGGTACACCATCCACCGGCATGATATACGGGAGATTGATCTCGGTAGAAGTTGCGCTCGACAACTCTATCTTTGCCTTCTCAGCGGCTTCCTTCAGACGTTGCAAGGCCATCGGATCCTTCCGAAGGTCAATGCCCTCGTCTTTCTTAAACTCTTCTGCCAGCCACTCTATAACCAGGTCATCGAAATCATCACCACCAAGGTGGGTATCACCTTTGGTTGATTTTACCTCAAACACGCCGTCACCCAACTCGAGGACGGAGATGTCGAACGTACCGCCGCCAAAGTCAAATACGGCGATCCGCATGTCTTTTTCTTTTTTATCAAGGCCATATGCCAGAGAAGCAGCTGTAGGCTCATTGATGATACGACGTACCTTCAGACCTGAGATCTCACCCGCTTCTTTTGTTGCCTGACGCTGTGAGTCATTAAAGTAGGCAGGCACAGTGATTACCGCCTCCGTAACTTCTTGTCCGAGATGATCTTCTGCTGTCTTCTTCATTTTCTGAAGGACCATGGCAGAGATCTCCTGGGGCGTATAGCTACGGTCATCTATTTTGATGCGCGGGATGTTATTGTCACCTTTCTCAATGTGGTACGTAACACGCTCACGTTCCTTGCTGGCCGTATCGTATGTCTGACCCATGAAACGTTTGATGGAGTAAATGGTCTTTTCAGGGTTTATGATGGCCTGCCGTTTTGCAGGGTCTCCAACCTTACGTTCGCCATTTTCCGTGAAACCAACAATAGAAGGTGTCGTCCGGCGCCCTTCACTGTTAGGGATCACAACCGGCTCATTACCTTCCATTACGGAAACACATGAGTTCGTTGTACCTAAGTCAATACCAATAATTTTGCTCATTGTTTATGTGTTTTTTGTTTATGATTCAGTTCAATTTTGTAAAGGGTGATTCAATGATTGTGCCAATGCCTTTTTTTTAGCATTTTTTTGAAAATATGGCACTTGTTTCAGTTGAAAAGGGGGGTTGCTGTCAGAAAAGTGACAAAAAGGCAGGGTGTTTAGAACCGGGCGATCAGTTTGACATTGATCAGTCTGGAAGTTAGATAGTTTGGTATGGCAAACATTTGGTTTTCCACATCCTTCACCCATGAATAGGAAATGGTGTTGTTGTTCTCAAGCAGGTTAAACACCTCTGCGGTAAGCCACATAGAGTCAAAATGCCGCAAGGGATTGGCATTTGTAAAAGAGGTGTTGTCACCTATAAGTTCTTTGGAGAAACCAATATCCACACGTTGATAGGAGGTCATGCGGTTGGTTGTTTTGTTCTTCTCACCTGAAGGCGGCCAGAAGGGGAGGCCTGTCCCGTAGAAAAAGCCAAGTTGTACCTGGTAGCTTGGGTTTAGCGGCAGAAAATCCTGGAAGAACATACTGAAGCTGAAACGCTGATCAGTCGGTCTGGGGATGTACCCTGCTTCTATCTTTTCACCATCTTCATTATATATAAAGGCGCCCTCTATCTTTTCACGGGTTTGCATCAGCGACATGCTTGCCCATGAGTCAATGCCCGGAACAAACTCTCCGTGGATTTTCATCTCCAGTCCTTTGGCGTACCCTTCTGATATATTGTCAGCATAGTAACGCAGACGTACGTTTTCCATTTCATAGGGAATCAGGTCGTCCAGTTTTTTATAGTAGGCTTCAGCAGTGTATTTAAAGGGTCTGTTCCAGGCGGTGAAATGATAGGAAGATCCCAGGACGAAATGAATAGATTGTTGTGCCCGGATATTTTCGTTCAATTGTCCCTGCATGTCTCTGAGCTCCCGGTAAAATGGCGGTTGATGATAGTAACCGGCAGAAGCCCTGAAGGTCCATTTTTGCGCCCATTCAGGTTTATATAGAATTGTCGAACGCGGACTTAGCAGGAACTGGTTATTAAGGTCCCAGTAATTGGCCCGCAACCCGGCCGTTATGGCAAACCGTCCGTGTGACCGGCCTATGTTGCGTGTATGCTGTAAAAAGCCTGACAGACGGTTGGAGCGTGTCTCGATCCGGGTATGTAGTGTATCCTGCAGCCATATCTCTTCGTGCGGGTTTCTGGGCAATGAATAGCCGGCTGAGTCGATCAGGTTCCATTCATTAAGCCTGTCATAGATGTCCTCATGCTGAAACTTGATTCCCCATTGCGTGTTGTTATCATGCTGCTGCCGCTGTCCGGTAAGTTCGGTATTCCATACGATGGCGTTCAGGTAGTTCCGGGCGTGGTTCAGGAAGGCACCGACCCCGAGAGGCTCGCCCGTGGGCTGGCCAAAATCATCCTCTCCCATATCCGTTTCGACCCGGTGAAGCCAATATTGCCCAAACACGTCAAAGTTTTCACGTTCATCCGATTGAAAGATGCTGGTGGTTAACTGCATCTGCATGCTTTCATCCGGTTCATAAGTGAGTGACAACGCCCCGGTCGCCGTGGTAAAGCGGTTGGCCTCCTGTCCATCAAAGTAGACCGTGAACTCGCGAACGTCGGAAATCGTTCCAAACCGGGTTCGCTGGACATCTGGTTCAAAAAGATAGTCGTTGTCGTTGTAATTGCCCAGAAAGCTAAGGGTCAGGTTTTCTGAAATACGGTAACGAAGCAGTGCCTGCATGTCGGCAAAGGTCGGTTGATAATCCCCCTGGGTGTCGAGTGTCCCAAGAAGGTACTGGTTCGATTTATACCTGATGCCCACCAGGTAGGAAAAGCGCTGGTCTTCAGAGGCACCTTCCAGGTGGAGGCTTCCTTCCAGGAGGCTCATTGAGAAAGACCCGCCAAAAGAATCGGGCGTTTTGTAGGTAATATCCAGCACGGACGACATCTTGTCACCATATTCGGCATTAAACCCTCCTGCTGAAAAACTGATCTCTGAAACCATGTCCGGATTCAGAAAGCTCAGTCCTTCCTGCCTGCCGGCACGAACCAGAAAGGGCCGGTATATCTCAATGCCATTCACATACACCAGGTTCTCATCATAATTACCTCCCCGTACCGAGTATTGTGCCGATAGCTCTGTGGCAGTAGAAACCCCTGGCAATGTTTTTATAAGCCCTTCTACACCTGCACCCGGTGTGGGCAGTATGGATGATAGTTCGGGGTCCAGACGGGTGATGTCTGTCGACAATACCTGCTGATCCCATACTTCAATATCCGGCAGGTTGGTTACCAGCGCTTCCAGGACAATCTCGATTTCCCGTGTTTCGCCGGCGACGAGTTCCAATGGAAGGCTTTTAGGCTTAAACCCAAGGTGAGAAACCTGTAAAATGATGGGCTCGTTGGCCGGCACCGTCAGCCGGAAAAATCCGTCTTCGTCTGTTGTGGTTCCTTTTGGTAAGTCTTTCAGAACAACATTCACATATTTCAGGTTTCTGCCTTCTTCTGTGATGAGATAGCCTTCCAGGGTGGCTTCTTGTGCAGTGGTTTTTCCCGGCAAAAGAAAAAGTAAAAGCAGCAGAATGGTATTAAAGAATATACGCACGATTTAATGTGGTTGTATGGCTCAGGTCCGACAATGAAGCAACAAACTTATTAAATATAACACCATAGTGGGTAAAATATTGCGCGGTATTTGGTTAGTCGTCACGTCTGAACTTTCCATCGCGCCATGCCTGGAAAAACTCCACCCAGGCCATGGGGTCAAACAGTCGTACCGGAGGTGCCTGGCCGGCATGATAGCGCCTGTTTGCCTGCTGTTGAACGTAATGTTTGAAGTTCATACTGCCATCCATCGGCATATGTTCCATCCTTTCCCGCAGTTCAGCCTGCGCCAGATTACGCATCGCCCGGTCATAATCATCAGAAGGGACATCTGTATGGATAAAAGCATGCCTGAATTGCGCGCGTGTTGGCCATGGATATACCACCGTTTCTGACAGGTGGATCGTGTCTTTTGTCATCATTTGAACCGCGGAATACCTTGATTGGGTAAGGGTGTCGGGTATGGCATAAAATTTATCCCGATAACCCACAGAGGAAAAACGCAGGGTGTCGTCATCGAATACGGGAATGGAGAAAAAACCATAGTGGTCGGTGGTGGTTCCCCGGTTGGTGTTTTTAACCCACACAGATGCATAAGGGAGGGGCTCCAGGCTGTCACTGGTTAACACCAGGCCGGTAAATTGTATGACACGACGTGGAGGCTCCTGACTGTCAACCTGACCGGAAGCCAGTAAAAACATGGCTGCTAAAATCCCGATCAGCAAAAGACGATTCCATGCAAAAGGCATATTTTGGTCACTTTTATGCGTAAAGATACAAATAAACAGGAAGCCGGGGAAACGATAATTTTCGTAGCACGCTTGTTTATAATTCTTTAACATCAAAAAGGTCAGGAATGATGGTGGGTAGAAACAACAGAGCTGTTGCAGGGTTATTGCAACAGCTCTGTTACTGGTTTGCTCATGCTTATTTATTTAAGATAGCCTTTCTGTCTGGCTTCTTTTAAACAGGCAGAAATCCCTTTTTTGTTAATCGTGCGAATCCCTTTGGCCGACACTTTCAGGGTTATCCAACGGTTTTCCTCAGGGATGAAGAATTTCTTTTCCTGAATGTTCGGAAGTAACCAACGTTTTGTTTTAATATTGGAATGCGACACGCGATATCCTGTAATCGGCTTTTTCCCTGTGATTTGGCAGATACGTGACATGTTTTCTGTATTTTTATGAACTTAAATAATACCACACTTCTAAAAGGAGTGCAAAGTACGCCAATTTTTTTCTTCTGAACAAGTGTTTTTTAAAAATCTTGATTTTCGGTAGACGTTTGCGTAATTTAGTAATGTATTTCAAGCCCCCCATTTCTATGAACTACTATGATATTCTGGGTGTTTCGGAAGATGCATCAAGGGCTGGAATTAAGCGGGCTTTTCGCAGTCATGCCAAGCGGCTTCACCCGGATGTAAATAGTGCACGGGGAGCAAAGAATGATTTTCAGCGTGTTAATGAGGCTTATCAGACGCTGGTCGATTATGAGAAGCGTCGTTTATATGATATGCGTCTCAAACATGGCCTGTCGGGCCAAAAGGTTTATTATCGTCCTGCCCGGACATCCGAGAGCCAATATCGTTCATCCGGTTATGGTTACCGCCCGGAAGCATCGCGAACTTCATCTTCCGCAGCCCGTATCAGTAAGTGGCTGGACCATCTGATGTTTTTTACGATGCTGATCGCAGGTCTGAGCGCCCTGTTTTATGGTATTTACCGTGCTTTGATAGAACCTGTTGATGAGGTTGATCCTTACCTGAGCATTGCATTTGGGTTGGTATTTACAACCCTTTTTCTATTTGGATGGGACAGGAAACGCCGAATGGACAGAGGGAGCTGACACCTGTGCAGGCCGGGTCATTCACCGTTCAC
>JAWLDT010000039.1:0-24414 GCA_041686485.1 Bacteroidales bacterium
TCACTGTTTACTGTTCACTGTTTACTGTTTACTGTTTACTGTTTACTGTTCACTGTTCACTGTTCACTGTTCACTGTTCACTGTTCACTGTTCACTGTTCACCGTTCACTGTTCACCGTTCTAGTTAATATAGATCGGTCCGTCGGGTCCGAGCGGGATACCAAGCCATACCCAAATCATCAGGGTGGCGATCCACACGATACCCAGTATAATGGTATAGGGCAGCATGGTGGAGATGATGGTTCCGATACCGTATTTTTCATCGTATTTCTGCGCGAAGGTCACGATCAGGGCAAAGTAGCTCATCATCGGGGTGATCAGGTTGGTAAGGCTGTCGCCAATACGGAAGGCTGCCTGTGTGATACCCGGGTGGTAGGCGTTGTCGAGCAACATCAGCATAGGGATGAACACCGGTGCAATGATGGCCCACTTGGCTGAGGCGCTGCCCATAAACAGGTTGATGAATGCCGACAGCAGAACGAATGAGCCGATGAGTACCGGTCCGGTAAACCCGATGTCACGAAGGCCGGCAGCGCCCTTGATGGCAATGATCAGACCCAGGTTTGACTCATTAAAGAAGTAAACAAACTGTGCCGCAAAGAAGACCAGCACAATATAGCTGCCCATCCCACTCATGGATTTGATGATATGCTTCATCAGGTCCTTATCGTTGCGGATGGTACCTACGATCTTTCCGTATACCAGGGCGGGGATAAAGAAGAAAAGCAGGATGCCGATGATGATGCCGTCAAAAAAGGGTGAATGCAGTACGGATCCTGTTTCCGGGTTGCGGAGCAGTCCGTTGGGTAGTATTACGGTCATGGCCAGCAGTACCAGGAAGCCCAGTGCTGCAATGGCCGCACCACGTAGCCCTCTTTTTTCTTCTGGTGTCAGCTGTTCGATGGCGAAGCGTTCGGTAGAGCCTTCGTAATTCCCCAGGCGGGGTTCTACAATATGTTCGGTAACCCAGACGCCCACAACAAGGACTACAAAGCTGGACACAACCATGAAGTAGTAGTTAACAGCCGGATTCACGACCATGTCGGGGTCAATGAGCTGTGCGGCGGAGGTCGAAATCCCCGCCAGGATCGGGTCGATGGAGCCGATGACCAGGTTGGCCCCAAAGCCGCCGCTAACTCCGCAGAATGCTGCTGCCAGACCGGCCATGGGGTGTCGCCCGATGCCATGGAAGATCATGGCTCCGAGGGGTATCAGGATCACATAACCGGCTTCGACGGCCAGACCGGAAATAATACCGGCAAGGACCACAGCACCCGTTATCAGCTTCTGCGGGGCACCTAATACCAGGGCGCGGATCATCACCGCAAACAGGCCTGTGCCTTCCGCCAGCCCAATGCCGACCATGACCACCAGCACATAGCCCAAAGGAGGAAAATTCAGGAAGTTATCCAGGATATTGGTGTATATCCACCGGATGCCGTCGGCGCTAAGCAAATTATTTACCGCTATAACATCACCATCTACAGGATGCACGGCCGACACGCCGAGCCAGTAAGTGATGGCAGATATCAGGATTACGATGCCGGCCAGCATGGCAAAAATCGTTGCCGGGTGGGGCAGGCGGTTACCTACAATTTCAATGATGTCCAGGGCACGAAAAAAAGCCTTGTTGGAAACCTGTTTCGTTCGCTTCAGAAAACTTTGCATGGAGGTCGTTTGCGGTTTAGATTATTGTTATTCAAACTGTTTATTAAAATATACCATCCCTGATCCCTGCCACCTGATATTCAACAATATGTCAGGTGGCAGGAAGGTATAGCATCATTACCAGGGATTGATCATGTTACCAGACTTCGTATTCGGGATATTTGTCTGGCATTTCATCGCGTGGTTCGTCCAGACTCAGGTAGTGATCAAACCACTCCATGGTACGAACGATATAGTCGAGTTTGTGCACATTCCGTCGGTTGCCGTGGCCTTCACCTTCGTACCAGATAAGACGTACCGGCGCGTTGCCGTGCATTTTGAGCGAGCGGTACATCTCCAGGCTCTGGGAAGGATGCACACGCGGGTCAGAGTCACCATGCAGGATCAGGGTGGGGGTGAGGCTGCCGTCGGCATATTTCACCGGGCTGCGGTCATATACCTCTTCCCAGTTCTCATGTGTCCAGAACCCCCAGTGTACATGGTAGTCTTCCCACGGAATGTCGGTGGTATTTCGTTTTGAGACCTGGTTGGAAATGCCGACGAACATTACGGAGGCAGCGAAACGCTCGGTGTGTCGTGTGGCCGACCATGCGGCAAAATAACCGCCGTAAGAACCGCCACCAAGGCCGACGCGATCAATATCAACATAGCCGATGTCGATCAGATGGTCAATGCCATCGATCACATCATCGTATTCGGTGCCTACCAGGTCACCATAACCTTCCATGGTAAAATCAACACCACGTCCGGAGCTGGCGCGATAGTTGGGCATGAAAACAAAATAGTCGCGGGCAGCGGCTACCTGTCCCCAGGTGCCGTAGGAGGTTACCCAGCCATTCTGGACGGCAGCTTCCGGTCCACCGTGGATATATACAATCAGCGGATATTCTTTACCTTCCTCATAATTGTCGGGATAGATCAGCACACCTTCGATTTCCATGCCATCACGTGCTTCATAAGTGAGCTTACGCTGCTGCCCCAGGCTGATGTCTGCCAGCCCCGGGTTGTGGTTGGTGTGACGGATGAGCTGGTCATTCCCAAGATTAAAGGTATAAAGCTCGTTGGGATGCTCCCAGGTGTTTCCGGAAAAGGTTACCAACCCATCATGGTATTCAAAACCGCCGAATACCACTTCTTCCGGTCCAATACGGATAATGCGTTCGTCAGCATCCAGTGGCAGTTCGCTCAGCACGATGTCTACGCTCTCTTCAGCGGCATAGAGCAGGGTGTTATTATCTTTCCAGGCAAAGTCGATGACCGACAGCTCCATACCTTCTACGAGGTTCTCCAGCTCTTCAAAGCTTTTATCGGTATCGATATCCATTACAAAAAGGCTTCCGACAACAGAGTCTTCCAGTTTGCTTGCTGCACGGAAAGCCAGCCGGGTGCCGTCAGGGCTGAACGCCATATTGCCCAGTTTGCCGGGGTTGTCCATGATCTTTTCTACCGCACCGGTTTCCAGATCTACCAGGTGAATACGCTTAAACATGTAGCTGTCATCAACCAGGTTGCGGGGTGCAATGGCAGCGGCAGCATGACGGCCATCGGGACTCAGTGTAAAATCAAAAACGGTCATGTCTTCCGTTACCTGTCTGGTCTCGTGGGAGTTGATGTCATACACATACAGGTTGCGGTGTACCCATTCTTCTTCATATACTTTAATTTCAACCCCTTTATCGCGAATTTCATCGCGGCGGGAGTTCTGATCGGGAGTGGCAACAATGGCCAGTGTTTCATCATCCATAAATTCATAACCCATGATACCGGAGTCATGTTCGGTAACCGCTTGTGGCTCACCTCCGCGGAGGCTCATGGCATATACCTGCGTATTAGAAACATCTGGCAGGTTTGCACGGAAAGTAACGGCATCGCCGGCCGGGTTCCAGCCAATGTCATAGATAAAGCGGGATCCGGTCATGAAGGGGATCACTTCTTCATTTTCGATGTCGTACACATGAAGTTCGCGGTAATCCGGGCCGGCTTGCTCATCAAAATCCCGGGGTACGCTCAATGTAAAGGCGATGTAGTTCTGGTCGGGCGACATTGCCGTTTCTGCGACAGTTTCCAGCTCAAAGATGGTCTGCGGGGTAAAACTGTCCTGGGCAATTGCTGCTGGCAACGTCAGCCAGATAAGCGCAAGGATCATTGTAAGGTTTCGCATGGTTATTGTTTTTTGGTTTATAATGGAAACATTGATCAAGATTTTCTTACATCGGTGCAAAGGTCACAAATTTAATGATTTTTAAGAAACAGGATTTCCGGGGTATGGATTTGGCAATCAGGAAACATAGTTTGCAGCTTATCCCGGGGAATGCAGCTGTCAAACAGGCCGTAAACAGAAGATCCGCTTCCGCTGAGCGAGGCGTAGCGGGCTCCAAGCCTGATCAATTTTGTTTTGATGGAAGCTATTGCCGGATAACGGTCAAAAACCAGCGGTTCAAAGTCGTTGCTTAGCTGCTGCTGCCATACCTGCATGGGGTCATTGACCAATTCAGGTAAAGGTTTTTCCGGTTTTGACGGTGTAATTTGTGAATATGCATCTGCTGTGTCGATTCGAATGGGAGGGGTGACGATCACGGCCAGTTTGTTGCTTATCTCCGGCAGTGGGATTTCCCGGAGGATGTCGCCCTTTCCTGTGGCCAGCATGGGCATTTTGTTAAGAAAAAAGGGGCAGTCGCTTCCCAGTTTGGAAGCAAGTTTGTGCAGGGTGGTGTCCGGGAGGTTCAGCTGGAAAAGTTGATTGCAAAGCATCAGCATATGGGCTGCATCCGAACTGCCTCCGCCGAGCCCGGAACCTGGGGGTATGCATTTGTGAAGATGCACATGTACCGGTGGAAGTGGTTCTCCGGGAGCTTCAGCGGCTTGTTTGCCGGTCTTTCCACAAAGAAGGTTATATGCCTGCATGCAGAGATTCTCCCTGGAATCAGCCGGGAGTGGCAGTCCGGTGGTATGGAAGCGCATTTGTCCGTCCGGCGCCGGAATAACTTCGAGGGCATCGTATAGTCCGACCGGCACCAGGATGGTCTCTATCTCGTGATAGCCCTGGTTGGCTTTTGCGTAGCGCTGGTCTTTTGCTTCCCGGTTGCCGGACAGCGGCGCTATTCTGCCTGTAACGTGCAGACCGACATTGATTTTTGCATGGGGAAAAACGATCATCTTACTCTTTTTCAAATTCTTCCCATTCGATAATGAACTCACCCTCTTCCTGCTGTTTGATGCGTTCCATTTCTTCCTCTCTTTCATCTGGCGGTTCCGGGATCGTGTCGTTTTGCTCGCCGGTAAGGAAGCTGAACTCATCACGCATGATCCGGATAAGGTTATCCCGTTCGTTGCTGAGGTCTTCACGAAGCTTTTCCCGGACACCGGCATGGTCGTAGCCAAAAACGGGGTCGCTGGCCGTACCGGTGAGTTTCAGGAACAGGGTGGTACGGCCGAGGCCGTCGTCGATGATCTCTCCATACTCCTCTTGTGGGCTTCTTTGCTCACGATGCTTACGCGCCAACAGATCCGACAACAATACCTGCATGCGGTAGTCTATCTCGTTTTCAAAGCTGTGTTCCCCCGAGAGCTTCAGGTCGAGCGCGCTGGAGCTGATCTCCATTTCAGGGATCACAATAAGACGGTCTTTGATATGGATGCGGTTTTTCAGGGTGGAGAAGGAAACGTTGGAGAGGTCATCGGTACGCAGGAAGCGTCCCATGGCCATCATGGGTTTGTAGTTAACAAGCTGCCCGTTTTCTATTACCAGCCTGGCGGTGGTCTCCATGCTTTCCCAGTCGATGGCCAGCTCCGGGCTCCAGTTGGCCGAAAAGAACATGTCGGCCGTCACATCTCCATATATGTTTTCGTCTACAATGCTCTCCTGGCCAAAATTGCCTGTCTGATAAAAGAGTTGGTGAATATCCACCTCGTCCAGCTGCGCATTGCAGGTAATGGTAATGGGTTCCTCCAGGCTGGCGTCGATGTGGCCCTGCATGGTCACATGACCGTCCATTGTTTGGAAGTCAAGGTGATCGGCAAACAGTTGTTGGTTTTGCAGGCGGACTGATCCTTTAAGCTGCTGCGCGCGGAAACGCCGGAATGTCAGGCTGTCAATATCTGTTTGCATATGCAGTCGCAATCTTTCGGGGAATTGCAACCTGTAAGTAGTTTCGGCCCGGTTGTCTTTCTTCTTTAGCAGTTCATCCAGGTTTATTGTGGAGGCTTTCAGATTGGCGTTGATAAATACTTCTTCATCAGGTAAGAACAGGTAAGGCAATACATTGGACATATGTCCGGAAAGCGAAAAGCTACTTTCGCCGACCATGCCGGAGAATTCCTGTATTTCCAGACGGTTATTATGGAATACCATGTCAGCCTGCAGATTTTGATACGGCAGGCTTTTGTTTTGATCCGGGATAAGCCGGACATCATGTGCTTTTACTTCGCCGTTTAGTGTGGCTGCCAGGAGTTCCTTGCTTGTGAACCTGCCCTCTTCATTGGTTTGACCATCAAACCGGATGTCTAACAACACCTGGCCCCCGGCTTCTGCTATTACCCCATCACTAAACCATTCAGGAAAGTGGTCCGTGGTCATATCCGCCTCCATGTCAAAGGTGAGATGAGGCCGTTGAAAGTTGGTTATCGCCAGTTGGCCAATTATTTGTCCATCGGGTACGCTGGCTCGAATGTGTTCGAATTGCAGCCGGCTGGAGACAGCATCTTGTCTGTTTCCATTGGTATAGCTCCCTTCGGCGTCCAGCGTCTGCAGGTGAATGTTGTTTTCAGGCAGGGACAGGGCTCCATCACTAATGCTGAATGTGGCATTGATATGGGGTATTGTGTTTTCACCGATAGTTCCCAGAAGGGTGGCATCAATCCATATTGTTCCGGCCGGTTGGTAAGGAGCAATAGGGTTCCTGAGCGATTCGGGCATGTCCTGGAGAAAGGCTGCAGCATCCACATGATTGCCCTTGATGCGGCCATCAACATGTAATCCGTCACGGGTACCCTTCAGCGTCCCTTCCATGTGAATGTCGTGGCCATCATAGGTCAGGCTGCTTTCCCGGAACTGCCATTCTTCATCTTCTGATATTATCAATCCCAGGTCGACACTCATGGGGATATCTTCCGGAAGATTGTAATCACCAACATGGAGATGATGCAAATGCAGAGCGCCGTTTACAGCCATACGCTGTACTTCGTGTGTAAAAATGCCGTCCAGTTCCAGGTCTTCCATGGTGGCCGATATATGGTGACCGGTGCGATAATCGGTAAACGACAGGTCGAGATTACTGAGGTGAAACCGGTCAATCCCGAAACGAAACGGACGTGTAACATCTTTCCCGGATGTTTCCCAGAATATATAATCAGGTCGGCCATCTTTATGTATGGCAGCATTCAGACTGCCATCCGACACGGCAATCTGCCTGATCGTGTAATCCTTGCGTATCAGATCCGGGATGTTGAACTGAAGGTAAACACTGCCGGCTTTCAACAGGGTGTCAGCGTTTGAAAGATTATGACCGGCTGCCATGATGCTCACGTTATCCAAATCGAGTGATCCCATCGGGAAATTTCGAAACAGGTTCAGCCGTATATTATCTGCTGCTATTTCTGTGTTTAGATGCTGGTTCATACCATGCAAAAATTCTTCTTTGACCCGGTCGCTGTATATCCAGGTAAGCAGTGCCAGTAAGATGAGTAATGTGATAATAAAGATACTTCCGCTGATAGCCGCAAGGCGGAAGAATTGCCGGGCCATTTGTTTCTGGTGGTTCAATTGGGATCCCATAGATTATTATCCTGACATCTGAAGAAACTTGATTTCTTTTTCAGTAAGTATCCGCCACTTTCCGCGGGGCAGGTCCTTTTTGGTAAGGCCGGCAAACATGACCCGGTCCAGTTTTGTCACCTTATAGCCGAGGTGTTCGAAAATTCGTCTGACAACCCTGTTTTTGCCGGAATGTAACTCAATACCGACTTCCTTTTTGTTTTCCGTGTTTGAATAGGCAATTCTGTCGGGGACGACCTTTTCATTATCGATGGTTATCCCGTTGGCGATCTGTTGAATATGGGCCTGGGTCAGGGGTTTATCAAGATGTACGTGGTAAAGCTTTTTGACTTTGTGGCTGGGATGGCTTAGTTTCTTAGTAAGCTCGCCATCATTGGTCAGCAAAAGCAATCCGGTGGTATTTCTGTCAAGCCTGCCTACCGGATACAGACGTTCCCTGAATTTGTTACCCAGGATGTCCAGCACTGTTTTGCGCTTTTGGGGATCATCTGCGGTGGTGATATAATCTTTTGGTTTATTGAGAAGCACATAAACCTTGTTCTCGTTAACCAGTTTCTTACCGGCATGGCGGACCACATCGTCTTGTTTCACTTTGACACCCAGTTCCGTAACAACATGCCCGTTTACAGTTATTTCACCATTACGGATCAGCTCATCTGCTTCACGCCGGGAACAAATCCCCGCGTTGGCAATGTATTTGTTTAACCTGACCAGCCCGGACTCCTGTTTTACTTTTATTGGTTTTCTGTCATCCCGTTGGGATTTCCCTGAGGCAGAACCCGCTTTGACTCGCTTTTTATTTTCCATGGTGATGCTGATTTAACCGCCTTCAGGCATTGCTGTATAGCAAAAAAGGCGCTTCTGCGCCTTTCAATAACGTGTATGTAAGAAGAATTATTCTGTCATGGCATTTAATTGATCAAACATGCCATTGACTTTTGTCAGCAGATCACTGTACAGTGAGCCAAAATACTTTTTCCTGTCTTTATGGTCCATCTTGTTCACAGACTGGTCATTTAATTTGGTGATCATATCATCCCTGAAGCGGAGAATGTCTTTGATCATTTCATTCACCTTTTCCTGATTCTCTTTCTTTTCCATTGATTGCCGAATCAGACAGGTGCCGACCACATCATCAATCAACAAATTGATGTCCTTTTTCAGGTTTTTTTTACTTGCCATCTTTCTACTATTTGAAAATTATTAAAAATCAAAAATCTCAACCTCGTATCTCAGGACTTCTCCATAAGGCAGGTTTCCATAACCGTTCTCACCATATCCCAAATCAGAAGGAATAAATATCATTCCACTTCCATCACGCTTAAACGATGTGATGCCATACCTGAAACCCGGGACCATTGAAGTAACCTGAACGTTGGTATTGTAACCGGCATTGTATAAGTCACCGTTTAATTCATATCCCTCAAAGGTCATCCGGATAGTGCTGTTTTCGTTGGGATAATTTCCGGATCCTTCTTCTTCAATAACAACAAACACCCCTGAATCAAGCTCCTCGTAATCATAGCCGTGTTCCTCAAGATATTCCAATATCTTTTCCCTGTCTTTCTCGGCTCTTTGCTCTGGTGTCTCGGTGTCACAGGCCATCATCAAAACCAGCAAAGAGGTCAGCCATAAGGGGAAAAACCATGTATATGCTTTTACGTGCATACCTTCTTATTTGAATCTATATTGTGTTTTTATGTTTGCAAAAATACAATAAATAATAATGAGTTTGTCAACCTCTTACTGATAATAGATTCAAAAAGGTCATTTTTGGTTCCATTAAATAGTTGCTTAGTCTACATTGTCATGTAAGAATGAATTATTCGATTTGATCTGTGATTTTTTATGTTCGGACTCATTCAGCGTATAGCGGGATATTTGAGACTCGTTGCTCGCAGGTACCGGATTAAGATTTACCTTTCTGCGTACGTAGGCCGGTTGTTGTTCCAGGTCTGCAAGGCCCTCCGGTGTTTTTAACTGGATGCTCAGCTGTTTCAGTCTTTCTTCACGGTTTTTGATATATTGTTGTTTATCCGTATCGTCGGTATCGGCGTTGCTTTGTTCTTTCGTTGGGCTTGACCCTTCTGTTTTTCGTACAGACATGTTTTCCCGGAAATTTTCAAGACTATCTGTTTTGAAACTTTGTTTCTTATTTTTCCGGGTTTCAGATCTGTTTTGTGCATCACCGGTTGTGCTGTGGCTTTTGTTTTTCAGCGTGAATATCCCAGCTTCTGCCGTTTCTTTATCTTCATCAAATGGGCCATCCCACTCAATGGTTTTTTGCTTGTTGTTTTCCGGCTCTTTTGACGCTGCCGGCTCTTTAGGTTCTTCCAATGGCATAACCTTCTTTTCTTCCTGCTTAGCGTCGATATCATATAGCCGGTTATTGGCTCCAAAGCCTGTTGCAACAAGGGTTACATTAATATTTGCTCCCAATGAGTCGTCCTGGCTAAGGCCCCAGATTATTTCAGCTGAGGAGCCGGCTTCATCCTGGATATAATCTGTGATCTCCGTAATTTCATCCATGAGTATCTCTTCTGTACCGCTTGTAATATTCAACAGGATATTTTGAGCGCCTTTGATCTGGTTATCATTTAGCAATGGTGAAGACAATGCTGTTTCTATGGCTTTAACAGCCCTGTTGTCGCCCTCGGCATTGCCGCTGCCCATGATGGCCACACCACTGCCCGACATCACCGTCCGAACGTCGGCAAAGTCAACATTGATGTTGCCTGTTAGTGTGATGATCTCTGCAATTCCCTTGGCTCCTGTTGTGAGTACATTATCAGCTTTGGCAAAGGCTTCTGATACGGATAAGTTGCCATACAACTCACGCAAACGGTCATTGCATATGATCAGGAGTGTGTCTACCCCTTCAGATAATTCCTTGATACCTTCTTCTGCTTGTTGCCGTCGCTTACGACCCTCAAAAGAGAAGGGGATGGTAACAATGGCCACTGTGAGGATACCCATTTCCTTTGATGCCTTTGCAATGACAGGTGTTGCTCCGGTGCCTGTTCCACCCCCCATACCTGCCGTAATAAACAGCATTTTGGTATTGGAGCCAAAGGCCTCTTTAATACGGTCAATATCTTCAATGGCCGCATTTCGTCCTACTTCAGGTATACTGCCTGCACCACGACCCTCTGTCAGACTTACTCCCAGCTGTATCTTACTGGGAACAGGGCTTTTTTCCAGTGCCTGGGCATCGGTGTTGCAGACAAAGAAATCCACACCTTCAATACCCTGACTGAACATGTGATTAACGGCGTTACTACCACCTCCGCCAACACCGATCACTTTGATGATGGAGGATTGGTTTTTCGGAAGATCGAATTTAATCATGTCTGTGGTCATAATCATATCGTGTTAAAAAGGTACGTCAAAAAATGTATTGGTTCTCAGAACGCTTTGTGAAACGTTGTATAATGGTGTATCTATTATTGTTAGCGGTTTTTTATCCTGAATGTCTGTCTTCATGCATCCCCATCTTTTTCAAAAAATTCTTTCCCTTTTATGAATATTCTGTCAAAGAAACTTTCTTTCTGCGGTTTCTTCTTTCCCTCATTGGGTTTGTTTTTCTGTTTTGATTCTTGTTCGAATTTCTGAAATCCTCTGATCACCAAACCAATACCTGTTGCATGCACGGGGCTTGCTGTTTCTCCTGAAGGTGATTTGGCCAGGTGTTCGTTGGGATAGCCGATGCGTGTGTCCATGCCGGTTATAAACTCCGTCAGTTGGGCCACATGTTTCAATTGGCTGCCGCCCCCGGTAAGCACAATGCCGGCAATAAGTTTGTTTTCGAAGCCAGATGTTTTGATCTCATAATAAACATGTTCTATGATCTCTTCCATTCTGGCCTGAATGATGTGGGCCAGGTTTTTCAGCGATATCTCCTTTGGTTCACGGCCCTTCAGGCCCGGAATGGAAACGATTTCCTCATCCTTGTTTTCACTGGCAAGCGCTGATCCAAAGCTTTTTTTCAGCGCTTCAGCCTGGTTACGTATGATCGAGCAACCCTCTTTGATGTCATCCGTGATGGCGTTGCCCCCCAGTGGGATTACAGCTGTATGCCGGATGATCTCATCCTGGAAAATGGCCATATCGGTTGTGCCGCCCCCAATATCGACAAGTACCACGCCGGCTTCCTTCTCCTGGTCGTTCAGCACTGCTTCCGCAGACGCCAGGGGTTCCAATATTATATCGCTGATGATCAATCCGGATTTGGAGACACATTTTTCAATATTTTTGGCGGCCGCCACCTTGCCGGTGATGATATGGAAGTTGGCTTCCAGGCAATTACCGGACATACCAACTGGTTCCCGAATACCCTGCTGTCCGTCGATGATGTATTCCTGGGGAATGACATGGATGATCTCCTCGCCGGGGGGCAGGGCCAGCTTATACATGTTCTCCACAAGCCTGTCTATATCCTCACTGGCGACTTCTTCATCCACGGCATTGCGCATAATATTTCCCCGGTGTTGCAGGCTGCGGATATGTTGACCGGCAATACCAACATTGGTTATTTTGATCTCCACTTCTGATCGTTGGCTGGCTTCAGCAACAGATTTGCTTATGGAGTTTACCGTGTGCTGAATATTTTCAACCACACCACGGTTAACGCCAAGAGAATCTGTGCGGCCAATTCCCAGGATCTCTACCTTATCGTATTCGTTTTTGCGTCCGACGACGCAGGCAATTTTTGTGGATCCGATATCCAGTCCTACGATGATTTCAGTTGATTCCATAACCTTATCTATTTTTTGCAAACGATCTGTTTATTATATTTTACATTGACCCTGCTGTAATAATGCCACCCTGCTTCAGGCAATCCCCGCTTGTAAAAAAGCCTGAGCTTCCTGAATTTTTCTTCCAGGTTTTCCGGGCTGCCAAATTCAATGATGTGTGCGCCGTTTTTAGGGGTTAGTTCCAGGCTTCCGTTTCGTGTAATATGGATATGGTCAATAAAAGCCTCCCAAAAAGGATCCTCATGAATGAATCTGGCTACATTATATAATTTATGCATGGTATACGCTTTCTCTGATAATTCTTCCTGTTCACTTTTGTGAATATCAAAACCGGGTGAGTACTCCATATTGATATGGCCTGTTGCCAGCATGACCCTGGCGGTGTGTTCCTCTGATAAGGGGAACATCACACCGTTCCTGTCAATATAAAAACTGTTATTATGGCTGTTGATAACCCTGAATAGCGGGTCACGCAGGGTGACAGCCACCTTTATCTCACCATTGATGGTGCGGTATATGTCTGCCTGTTCAACCCACGCAATATTATGAACGAGGCTTCTAAGCTCCTGCATTGTAGCCGGATCAGGTGGATGCCCTTCAAGGCTGTCCACACGTGCGGTGATTTTTTCTCTGATACTTTCGCTGCGTATAAAATGATTGCCACTGCGGCTATTAACCCTAACATGCAAGTCGCTGCATGCTTTTTGCAGGTTGCTGTCGACGGCAAAACTCATCAGCACGATTAGCCCAACCGGTAACAGGGTATATAATAATATGTATATACTATTTCTGATCATAGCAATGCTTTCTGTTTGATGATAGCGGTGATGGTTTCCGCCAGATTCCCGATATCACCTGCGCCCATGGTCAGCAGTACCTCCGTATCTCTTTCCCTGATGATCTCCGGTAATTCTTCGCGGCTGCAATGCATCGCATGTGGACCGGATACTTTATCCAGCAGCAACCCCGCATCTACGCCTTCAATAGGCGCCTCCCTTGCCGGGTAGATGTCGAGCAGTATCAATTCATCCGGTAATGACAGGCTTTCTGCAAATTGATCGGCCAGGTCGCGGGTGCGTGAGAACAGATGTGGCTGAAATATGCCGGTGATCTTTTTGCCGGGCCAGATCTCCCGCGCCGACAGGATACAGGCTCTGATCTCCTCCGGGTGATGGGCGTAATCATCAATATATATGTTGTGTTCATCCTGGTAACGTAATTCGAAGCGGCGTTTAACACCCAGAAAGCTTTTCAGGCCCTCCTCTATGTCATATCTGTCTACACCTGCCAGATGTGCCAGCGCTGAAGCACCCAGGGCGTTTTCCAAATTATGCCTGCCCGGATGTCCTACCCGGAAATTATTGATGTGTAACCTGCCTCTGACAGAGGCTGTATAGTATCCCTGTTCCAGCTGAATGTTTTCCAGGTAATAATCGGCTTTCTCTTTTGGATGATATGTGAAATGCTTCCCGGTAAAATGTAGGTCATTAACAACCCCTTTTTTAGCTATCAGGGTGCCCCCGGGTAAAAGCTTCCGCGCAAACCCGGCAAAGGATTGTTGTAACTCCTGGCGGGAACCATAAACGTCAAGGTGGTCGTCATCTATTGATGAGATAACTGCTATGGATGGGTTCAGGTGGAGGAAGGACCGGTCGTATTCGTCAGCTTCAGCGATGAGCCACTCAGGATCCGGGTCGCCAATATAATTGGTATTGTAGTTGGTACTGACACCTCCCAGGAAAGCCAGGCAAGGTATGCCGGCGGTCTTCATGATATGGGCGAGCATGGTTGTGATGGTCGTTTTCCCGTGGGTCCCGGCTATGGCTATGGTGGGCGTTTCTTTGGATAGCATGCCCAGTACTTCTGCGCGTTTTATGACTGGAGTTCCGCTGTTGGAAAAATGTTGGAACAGCCGTGTTGTTGCCGGGACGGCCGGTGTATATATGACCAGTTCCGGTGTGATGTTCAGCATTGCCGGGTCGTCCTCATAAATAACCGTGATGCCTTGCTCCTCCAGATTTTTAGTCAGGGGGCCCGGGGTTTTGTCATAGCCACATACGCTTACGCCCCGGCTGTGAAAGTAGCCGGCCAGGGCGCTCATGCCTGCACCGCCGATGCCCAGGAAGCATATTTGTGTTATGTGGTTTAGGTTTGTCATACGGTTATTCCTGTTCTGCAATTATGTTGGTTAGTTTATTGCTTGATTTGTCTTAGTACCCGGGGAATCAGTCAGGCTCAAAACCTCGCCGGCGATGGCACCTGCGGGATCGTGAAAAGTGAGCCCCGCCAATCTTTCCCGCAAACGATGTTTGCTGTCTTCATCAAATATCAGATCTGTTACTGTCTTCCCAAGCTGGCTTTCTGCCTCCTGATCTTTAATGAGGATAGCGGCATGGTTGTTAACCAGTGCCATCGCATTTTTGGTCTGATGATCTTCAGCTACATTGGGTGAAGGGATCAGGATGGCGGGCTTTTGTACCGCGGTGATCTCTGAAACCGCGATGGCTCCCGCACGGCTTACCACCAGGTCGGCAGCGGCAAAAGCATAATCCATCCTGTCGATAAACGCATTGATATATAATTTGTCTTTTTCAATTTGGGCGGTCTGCTTGGCTGCTTGTTGGTAGAAGCCGCGGCCTGTCTGCCATATGAGTTGAATATTGTTTTTGAGAAACATGGCCAGGTGTTTGCTTACGGCTTCATTGATGCTGCGTGCCCCCAGACTGCCGCCGGTGATCAGCAGTACCGGTTTATTGTCATCAAGGCCGAAATGCGCCAGGGCTGCCGGCCTTTTGTTTTCTGTTTTTGTGATATCTTCACGCACGGGGTTTCCTGCCACACATAGTTTTTCTTTGTTAAAATATTTTTCCATCCCATCATAAGAAACACATATTTTGCTGGCCTTCTTTCCAAGGTAACGGTTGGTGATTCCTGGAAAGCTGTTTTGTTCCTGTATCAGCACCGGTATTTTTTGTCCGGCAGCAGCCCATACCACCGGAGCGCTTGCATATCCGCCCACCCCGATCACCACGTCTGGTCTGAACCGCTTGATGATTTTTTTAGCACCTGCCATGCTTTTGACAATTTTCCAGGGCAGCAGGAGGTTTTTCCAGGTAAACCGCCTTGACAGGCCTGCAATATCGAGCCCGATTATATGAAACCCCGCTCCGGGCACTTTCTCCATCTCCATACGACCTTTAGCCCCGACAAAGAGGATATCACAGCCTGGCACCCTCTTTCGGAGTGCCAGCCCTATGGCTATGGCCGGAAAGACATGCCCGCCGGTTCCCCCGCCGGTAATGATAAACCTAAGCGGTTTGGCCGGTTGCGAAGTTGTTTCCATGTTTTTCATCTTTTTCTATTGTGCGACTCACACTCAGTATGATACCGATCGACAGGCTGGTGAACCATAAAGAGGTACCACCCATGCTGACTAACGGCAAAGGCTGTCCGGTAATTGGCAACAGGTTAACAGCAACTGCCATATGGATCATAGCCTGGAAGACCAGGCCGAAACTAAGACCGGCTGCCGTCAGCGCGCCAAAGGTTCCGGGGCTCTTATGTGCAATCCGAATACCCCGGTATAATATGATCAGATAAAACAATAATACGAGGAAGCCACCCACCAGTCCGTATTCTTCAATAATAATGGCATAAATAAAATCAGAATAAGCTTGCGGCAAAAAGTTCCTTTGTGTGGAGTTGCCCGGGAGCTTTCCTATAATCCCGCCCGTCGCAATGGCGATCTTCGCCTGATCGGCCTGGTAGGTATCGCTGTTTTCCCGGTCGACAAAAGAAACAGCCCGGTTTTGCCATGTCCCGACCCGTCCGCTGTTTGGCATTACAGTCAGGATCGCCACAAAAAGGGCAGCACCGGCAACACCAATACCAGCCATGTACATGATGTACCGAAACCGGACGCGTCCGATAAACATCAAGACGGTAGCCGTGACCAGCAAAACAGCTGCCGTTGAAAAGTTTGCCGGCATGATCAGGGCACAGATAAGAATGACAGGTAATATCAATGGCACGAACCCGTTATTCAGTTCTTTGATTACCGGCTGTTTCCGTGTCAGGATACGTGCCAGGTATATGATCAGTGCCAGCCTGGCGAAATCAGAACTTTGAAAACTAACATTCAAAAAGGGAAGGGTGATCCAACGGCTTGCTTCATGAATGGTAGTGCCTAATAACAGGGTGAACAGCAGCAGCGGGACAGCCACATAGAGGGCCAGCTGACTGATACGCGAGTAATATGAATACCTGACCCTATGGGCCAGATACATTAATCCTGTGCCGAAAAATATGATAACCATGTGTTTAATCAGGTAATATTCTGTATTACCTGATTGGAGTTTATAAGCCAGGGTTCCTGAGGAACTGTAGACCGCAAGCATGGAAAGCAGGTAGAGGAAAACAACAACCACCCATATCGTCCGGTCCCCTTCAAATTTTTTAAACAATTTTTGCATGGCATTGCTGCTTTATGGTTACAGGTCATAAACCGCTTTTCGGAATCGTTTTCCGCGGTCGGCATAGTTCTCAAAGCGATCAAAACTCGGGCAGGCCGGAGAAAGTAAAACGGTATCTCCCGGTTTCCCTGCCAAATAAGCATATTGAACGGCTTCTTCCATGCTGTCAGCCTCTATAATACTATCAGTATGGTTCTTGAAAATGGCTGTAATAAAACGATTATCATTACCGATACAGATCAGTGTTTTTACCTTCTGCCGCACTGTGGTAGTGAGGTTATGGTAGTTGTTAATACGATCCTGGCCGCCGGCAATCCAGATGACCGGTGCCTCCATGCTTTCAAGGGCATACCAGGCAGCGTTCACATTGGTTGCCTTACTGTCGTTGATGAACCGAATACCTCTTACCCGGGCTACCTCCTCCAGACGATGCTCCACGTTCTGAAATCCCCCCAGGCTTTCTTTGATCCCCTGCTTTCTTACATCATGCTGACGGGAGGCCACGATCTTCGCCATCTCACTGTAAATGTTCCTCCGCCCCACAAGTGCTGCTTCCAAAGTATCCATATGCTGTAGTTTATATCTTAATATTGATCGTTATTATTTCCTTTGATCGTTTTTGTTTTTGATGCTAACCAGGAGCGCTTTTCATTTTCTTATCAACCTTGCTCTCCAGGCTCAATTTATCTTAATTTCAAGGTTATCACCGCAAAAACGGCCAGGATAATCCCAATGATGAAGAATCGCTGAACGATTTTGGCTTCATGCAACCCTTTCATCTGATAATGATGATGCAGGGGAGCCATCAGGAAAATGCGCCGGCCGGCACCCAGCCGCCTTTTTGTTAACTTGAACCATCCCACTTGTAGAATCACCGACAGGCTTTCCATAAAGAACACACCACATAATATTGGTATCAGGAGCTCTTTTCTTATAACAATGGCAAAAACGGCAATAATTCCACCAAGGGCGAGGCTTCCTGTATCCCCCATAAACACCTGCGCCGGGTAGGAGTTATACCAGAGGAATCCGATGCAGGCACCAACTACGGCTGCAATAAATATTACCAGCTCGCCTGTTTGGGGGATATACATAATATCGAGATAATCAGCAAATAACATGTTGCCTGATACGTAGGCGAGTATGCCCAGGGTAGCCCCCATAATGCCTGTGGTGCCGGTAGCCAGCCCGTCCAGCCCATCGGTGATATTTGCCCCGTTTGATACGGCTGTTATGATCAGAATAACAATGGGAATGAATACCAGGAAGGCCCATTGCTGGTAGCCAGGTCCCAGAAATCGCAATAGCACAGCATAATCGAATTCATTATCTTTAAAGAACGGGATGGTGGTTTTGGTTGATTTAACTGATTCCACCGGGAAAGGGGACTCCGTATCGGCAATGCCGTCAAGTTCAAGGATTTCGGTGGTATCCACGAACTCAAGCGGGGTGTCTGTTTTCTCTCGGATCACTGCGTCATCATGGAAAAAGAGGGTGGCACCCACCACGATTCCAAGGGTTATCTGTCCCAGGATCTTAAACTTTCCGTGGAGTCCCTTCTTGTCTTTTCTGAAGACCTTTATATAATCATCGATAAAGCCAATGGCACCCAGCCAGATGGTAGATAACAGCATAAGCTGAATATAGATATTGTTCAGCCTGGCGAACAATAAGGTGGGGATCAGAATGGCGGCGATAATAATAAGGCCTCCCATGGTCGGTGTTCCCTGTTTGGTAACTTGTCCCGCCAGTCCGAGGTCTCTGACCGTTTCACCAATCTGCTTGCGTTGCAGGAAATCGATGATCCATTTACCCGAAATCATTGTGATTATCAGAGAGGTGATCACAGCCATGCCCGCCCGGAACGAGATATATTGAAATACGCCCGTGCCTGGTATGTCATAGTTTAGGTCCAGAAATTCAAACAAGCTATATAACATGGCTTTCTGTCAAATGTGTTTTTAATATCTGTTTGTCATCGAACGGGTAGCGTACACCCTTGATTTCCTGATATTTTTCATGACCTTTCCCTGCCACCAGGATGATGTCTCCCTTGCCGGCCATCACCGTAGCTACATGTATGGCTTCAGCCCTGTTGGTTACCGTTATGTATTTGTTCTTCAGCGACGGGTCCATCTCCAGGCCTTTGATCATTTCCGCAATGATGGTTTCGGGTTCTTCAAACCGGGGGTTATCGCTGGTAAAAATCACCTTGTCGCTATATGTGGCCGCGATGGCAGCCATCCTGCCTCTTTTGGTTTTGTCACGGTTCCCGCCGCAGCCGATCACCGTAATGAGTTTTTCATTGCCTGTTCGTATCTCCAGGATGTTTTTCAGCACATTTTCGATGGCATCCGGTGTATGTGCATAGTCAATAATGCCGGTAATGTCCTCTTTTCCTGAAAAATGATCAAAGCGACCTTCGGGCGGACCACAGCGGCTTATGGCTGTTAGCATCTCCCTGCTGTCCTTCTCCAGTAAACGGCCGACAGCATAAACGGCCATGATGTTATAAGCATTGAAGGTACCCGTAAGCCTGCACCATACCTCTTCATTGTCAATGATAAGGTGTAACCCTGACAGGGTGTTTTCCAGAAGCTTTCCTTTATAATCAGCCAGGGCCTTAAGACTATAGGTTTTAACATCTGCACGGGTGTTTTGTGTCATGAAGAGGCCGTTCTTATCATCCTGGTTTGTTAAAGCAAAACTGTTCTTCTCCAAATGATCGAAAAGGCTTTGCTTGGCTTTCAGATATTCTCTGAACGTAGTGTGGTAGTCGAGGTGGTCATGGGTAATATTGGTGAACACCGCTCCCGTAAAAAATAATGCTTCTACGCGCATCTGAACCATGGCATGGGAACTCACCTCCATAAATGCGTGTGCACAGCCTGCCTCAACCATCTCTGCAAGCAGCCTGTTGATCGTGATCGGGTCAGGTGTGGTATATCTTGTATCAGACTCTTGTCCGGCAATCCGGTTCCCGATGGTTGAAATAAGGCCACAGGGATATCCCATATCTGTGAATACATCATACAGAAGCCTGGCTACCGTTGTTTTTCCATTTGTACCGGTGATACCGACAAGCTTCATCTTGCGTGAAGGATGGTCGTAGAAGTTGGCAGCGATCATTCCGAGCGCTTTTCTGCTGTCGGCCACCCTTATAAAGCTTACATTCTCAGGTGCCGGTTTCGGGAGTTTTTCGCATACAATGGTTGTTGCTCCTCTGTTAATAGCATCATCAATATGCTGGTGTCCATCCGTCGTATAGCCGCTGACAGCCACAAAAAGGGCATCCTGTTCTGCCTGACGTGAGTCGGAGACCACAAGCCTGACCTCCCTGTCGACAGTGCCGAGGGTTTCTTTGATGGCAGTCCGGTATATGATATCTGATAATGCCTTCATGATGACTGATAAACGGTTAAGATAACTCTATATAGATAACGCTTCCCGGTACGATGCGCCGGCCGGGCGGAATGTTTTGTCTTTGAACGGTGCCCCGTCCGGAAAACCTTACTTTCAGGCCGGCATTTTCCAGGATGTAGATGGCATCTCTTAGTCCCATGCCAACCACTTCGGGTACAAGGTTTTGGATAAAATTCTTTTCCTGAAAGCTGACAGTGTCTTGTTGAATCCTTGGACGGACCCAGCTGTTTTTCGGTTGATTTTCCAAATGGGCGCCGTAATTTTTATATATGGTGGAAATATCTTCCAGGTGTCCGCTTCTGAAAGGCGGCAATGCGGCCAGTACGTTTTTCTTTTCTTTTGGTTCGGGTCTGAAAAGTTGTGCTGCATGGATCTTATCTGCTATTTCGCGGAATACGGGGGCTGCCACCCGGTTGCCGGTATACACCCATCCCTTTGGCTTACTGATGACCACAATAATACTATAGGCAGGGTTTTCGGCCGGGAAGAAGCCCACAAAAGATGCCTGATGCTCAGGCCCTACTGTCGTTTGATATCCACGTGTGGGTTGTGATATCTGGCTGGTCCCGGTTTTACCGGCTATACTGTAAGCGTCTGTATATATATTCCTGGCGGTTCCGTTTTCAACGACCCCCTGTAACATTTCTGTGGCCTTCTTGATGGTTGACTGTTTGGCGATCGAGCGGTTGATTACCGAGGGTTGAAACGTTTTGACCGTCTGTCCTGACTGGTGTATTTCACTAACGAACATGGGCTTCATCATACGTCCCTGGTTGGCAACGGCATTATAAAAGGTCAGAATCTGCAAAGGTGTCAGCGATACCTCATAACCAATGGCCATCCATGGCAGGGATACGCTTGACCAGCTTTGGTTATCCGTGTCACGCAATATGGGTTTGCCTTCACCGGCTATTTCAAGATTCAGTTTTTTATGCAGGTTCATTTGTTTTAGACGGTCCACAAACCGTTGGGGGTTATCTGAATAAGCATCATAAATAATTTTTGAGACACCCACGTTTGACGACACCTCAAATGCTTCCTGCACGGTTATTTCACCATACCCTTCGTCATCTGCATCGCGCATGGTTCTGTCGTAATAGGTGATTTGTCCTTCACCGGTATCTACAAACTCATCCGGATCAGTAACTCTGTCTTCCAGGGCAGCCATCATAACCGGCAGCTTGAATGTGGAACCCGGTTCGGTGCTGTGTCCGACTGCGAAATTATAGGTCTCCTCATAGCGGCCCGTCTTTTCCTGACGCATCAGGTTGGCTATGGCTTTCACCTTACCGGTTGCCACTTCCATTACCACTGCTGTACCATGTTCTGCCTGAAATTGTTGCAGCTGATTAAGCAATGCTTTGGTTGTAATATCCTGTATCTGCACATTGATGGTGGAAATAATATCCTTCCCATCTTCAGGCTGGATCTCGTTTTCATCATTGATAGGCATCCATGCGCTCTGGTTAATCCGTTGCATCAATCGCTTTCCGCGTTTTCCTTCAAGATACTCCCGATAAGCTCCTTCCAGTCCCACATAGATTCCTTTCCGTTCGTAGCCGATAGTGCGTGCCGCCATTGATTTATAAGGCATCTCCCGGCGTGTACGTTTCAACACGATCAGGCCGCCGCCAAACCGTCCCTTTCTAAACAAGGGAAATTTGCGAAGCGTTTGTAGCTGATTATGACTGACCCCGCGTTTGAGTAAATAATACCGTTCCTGTCGCTGCCTGGCAGACGAGAGGATGGACCGGTAAACAGCCTCACTGCGGTCGCCAAACAACCGGGAAAGCTGTAGGGCCAGTGAATCCATCTTGCTGTAAAACAATTCGTCAGATGTGACCTGGCTGCTGAAATCCATGCGGATATCATACACAGGCAGGCTGGTGGCAAGCAAGCGTCCATCATCCGCACAGATGTCACCCCTTATCGCATCTATGTCGGCATAGCGCATGGTTGTTGTACGTGCCTGTTCCTGCCAATGATCACCCTGAACAATTTGAATATATAGTACACGGCCGACAATCATCAAGGCAAACAACGCCATGATAAAATATACCAGGCGCATCCTCCATAATATGTCGTTTTTTTGTTCCATCGGGATGTGTTTTAATACACTTGTTTCTGACCGATTGTATTACCAGTTTTTTGGTAAAAGACGTTCGAAAAAACCTTTTTGATCATCAGGGTCATATAGTAGCTGTGGTGGTTCATCGGGTGAAATAAACCCCCGTGCCTTCAATGTTTCAGTTATCTCCGACTGGCTTGTCATATACATATAGGCTGATTTTGTCTGAATATACCTGATTCGCCATTCTGTCATTTCTTCCCTTAATTGTTCCACTTCCCTTATTTTCTTTTCTACATGATACGCATTAAAGATTAAAAAAAGACCCAATACGGATAAGTACAGTATAAAGGGCATTACCGAGGATGTTGTATTTCTGGTGAGCATACTGCCATCCAGCAGGTCTCCGACAAAACGGGTAAAACCACCATTTGTCCGTTTAGCTTTTGCTTCCTTATCCTGTTTAACAAATCTGTTGCCAGTCATTTTAGCTTATTTTTTCTGCTACCCTGAGCCTGGCACTGCGGGCTCTGCTATTTGTTGCCAGCTCTTCCTCGCAGGGTGTCTGCAATTTACCTGCCGGCATCAAAGGGCGTTGCAGGTGTCCATAGAAATCCTTTTCCTGTTTTCCATCAAACCTGCCTGACTTTATAAAATTCTTTACCAGACGGTCTTCAAGAGAGTGGTATGAAATGACCACCAGCCGACCTCCTTCTTTCAGGACTTCCACACTTTTTTCCAACAGGTCTTTCAGGGCATCCAGTTCGGCATTGACTTCAATACGAAGAGCCTGAAATACCTGTGCCATAAACTTGTTTTCTCTTTTTCGGGGCGCCATTGGTTTCAACAGATCTGTTAACTGACCGGTTGTTTCCAACGGTTTATCAGAACGTTCTTTAGCGATGATGTCAGCGATTTTTCGTGCATTCTTTAACTCCCCATAGAGGTAAAATACATCAGCCAGTCTCTTTGTATCATATTCATTCAGCACATTTTTTGCCGTAAAGTTTGACTCTTTGTTCATTCGCATATCCAAAGGGCTGTCATACCGTGTCGAAAAACCCCGTTCTGCTTTGTCAAACTGATGCGAAGAAACACCAAGATCAGCAAGTATCCCATCTACCTGCGGATAACCATAATATTTCAGGAAGTTCTTTATGTACCTGAAATTATGATTCAGGAAAAGGATACGGTCATCATCAGGAATGTTATCTGCTGCCTCATCATCCTGATCAAAGGCTATAAGACGGCCATCTCCCAGTTTGCTGAGGATGGCAGCAGCATGACCCCCACCGCCAAAAGTAGCGTCAACATAGGTGCCGCCGGTTGTCACCGCCAGCCCTTCAATGGCCTCTTTCAACATGACCGGATTATGATACATCTGTTCCTCCCGATGATTGGCTGATTTTGCCCATCACCTCTTCAGCCAGTGCGGAAAAATCTTCCGGCTCATTCGCCATCATCTCTACATACGCTTCCTTAGACCATATTTCAATACGCTTTCCATATGCAAACAGGACAATTTCCTTGTCTATACCACCATATTCTATCAATGAGCGCGGTAATAGCAATCTGCCGGCAGGGTCAAGCCGTAGCTCAGTCGCTCCGCGGAAGAAATAACGGACAAAATCACGGTTTTTTTTGTTATATATATTTAATGAATTAATTTCTTGAGATATTTGTATCCATTCACTCTCGGGGTAGAGGGTGAGGTTGTTCTCAAAACCGCGGTTGACAACAAAACGCTCCTGGTCACTGCCCCCCAGCTGCCGCTTAAGGGCAGAGGGCAGCATGAAGCGGCCTTTTGCGTCAAGTTTGCATTCAAATTCGCCTAGTAAGTGCGTCATCTTCCACGATTCTGATTTGGTAGTGTAAATATATAAATAAATTTCCCACTTTTTCCCACTTTTTCCCACATTGTTAATAACTTTTTTCTGTTTCTGATCGGTTTTATTGAGCACAAAGTCTGTAAGTATCAGAAAAACAAGTGTATAGGATTTTTTACATGATTGAATTATGCTAAAATTTTGGTAGCTTTTCTTAGCAGGCTTCTATTTTTGGCCAACGTTATATGAAACGCCCATGTCGAAGATCCTGATTATTCGGAAACAAGGATTTCGACACACAGGGGGATGATTATATAGAAGCTCGAAGCTCGAAGTTGGAAGGTAGAGGTTAGATAGAGAAGTCTCAATTATTTCCCCGCGGAAAGCTACCGTAATGACAGGGCTTGACCTGTCACAGGGCTTGAGCTGT